>JAIPER010000290.1 GCA_021737115.1 Desulfohalobiaceae bacterium | reverse complement strand
AACCGCCCTGGGGTTGTGCCTTTTTTGCGGGGTGGGGCTCATTTCCGGTCTGTTCGGCCTGGGAGCCGGCTGGGCCATGGTCCCGGTGTTCAACCTGGTCATGATGGCCCCCCTGAAGGTGGCCGCAACCTGCAGCAAGGTCATGATCTCTCTGGGGGATACAGCCGCGGTTTGGCCGTATATCGTGGGTGGGGGGATGTTTCCCTTGTTCGCCGTACCCAGCATGATCGGGCTTATTGTGGGTACCCTCATAGGGGCCAAGATCATGCTCAAGGTCAAGGCTGGATTTATCCGCTACCTGATTATTGCGGTCATGTTATTTTCCGGAATCAGGCTGGTCCAAAAGGCAATCGGTATGCTCTAGGAGGAAGACCATGACAGAAGAAAGACAAATACCAAAGCCACTGCTCTCGGGCGTCATTTACGGCGAGATCGCCTACTGGATAGCTCTTCTCGGTATGTGCGTATCCATCGTGGGCATTGTTTTGTACTTGATAGGCTTTAATCAGTTCTTCGACCCCCAAGCGGTGCTCAACGGCCTGTTTGCCGGCAAAGATACCGCAGTCATCTGGAAGGAAGCGGCCAATACCGAAGTCATATATGGGCATTGGTACATGGACGTCCTGGGCAAGAGCGACGCCATCGCCATGCTGGGCATCGGCATCTGCTGCTTGGCCGGAGTGTTCGGGGCCTGGGGCTCAGTGATCGGCATGATCGCCAACAAGGAAAAGCCGTACATCTTTTTGGTCTTTGCCTTGATCATCGCCGTTATTCTGGCCATGTCCGCAGGCGGACTCATCTCCATCCACTAAGTTTCTGCCGCCCGGTTCCGGTTTCTGGGGACTGGGCGGCCATATGATTATATGGATGCACATCTTTTCAGCACCCACCTGACTGTACACGGCCTCTCCCGGTATCCAGTTCCTTTATCCCATCTGATCAATCGAATTCCAGCCAGTGTGGTCTTGTTGGACACATCCAAGCGAGTTCTCTTCATGAATCGCTCCCTGGAGGCCCTGACCGGAATCTCCGGCTTGGAGGCCAAAGGTGTCGCCTGCCGCCACATCCTGCGCAGCAATTTATGCGCAGCGAAGTGCCCCTTGAACACGATAGACGCGGATACTGAACCTATATGCCGGGAAGGGGATATCATCGACCGCAGCCGGGAACGGATACCAGTGAGGATCAATTTTTCTCCGGTGGTGGATGAGCAGGGAAATTTAGCCGGTTGGATGGAGTGCGTTGAGGATTTGCGGGGCACGCGGGCTCAAGAGTCGATGAGGAGTGGGGCTTACAGTCTGGGCTCCCTGATAGGGTGCAGTCCGCAAATGGATCAACTCTTTCAGATGGTTCCGGGCATTGCCCAAACTGACTCCTCTGTGCTTGTGACTGGTGAAACAGGCACAGGCAAGGATATTTTGGCTGAAATGATCCACGAGCGTTCAGCTCGGAGCAAGGGGGCCTTTATTAAGGTCAATTGCGGGGCTTTGCCGGAAACACTCTTGGAGTCTGAACTCTTCGGCCATCGCAGGGGCGCTTTTACCGGCGCTACAGAGCATAAACCGGGACGCTTCAAGCTGGCCCACAACGGGACCCTTTTTTTGACCGAAATCGGGGATCTGCCCTTGTCGTTGCAGGTCAAGCTTTTGTCCTTTTTAGACGACCACATAATATATCCCCTGGGAAGTACAAAAGGGGTGCTCGTGGACGTGCGGATTATCGCAGCCACCCACCGGGACCTGCAGACTATGGTCCAAGAGGGCAGGTTTCGGCAGGACTTGCTTTTCAGGCTCAATGTCGTCCGTTTGCAACTGCCCCCCTTGCGGGATCGGGAAGGGGATGTGCAGTTGCTTCTCGATCATTTCCTGCATCTGTTCACAGAAAGATTTCAAAAAAATATTCAGGGTCTGAGCTCTGAAAGTCGACAGTTTCTTCGTCGTTATTCATTTCCGGGAAATGTTCGGGAACTGCGAAATGTGGTCGAATTTGCGGTGAATATCTGCACAGGAACAGTCATAGAGGTGCGACATCTGCCGGCCTATATGTTTGAGACCAGTGACGAGTCCACCAGTAAGGGAGAGTCTCTTTCTGACAATGCAGGGGAGAGGGGATCGCAGGCAAGAAAGCCGGAAGCCGCATCATGGCCGGAAATGGAGCGGCAAATGATCATGGATGCTTTGTACAAGGCCAAGGGTCGAAAAAATCGGGCTGCTGAGATCCTGGGATGGGGACGCAGCACTCTGTGGCGCAAAATGAAACGCTACGGCATTGAAACATGATACAAGATGAAATAAAATGAAACATTTAAGGTGAGACACAAGCCTTCCTCAAAGGATAATGGCCGCCATTTATTCATAATATGTTGTTCTGACTGGACTTACGTCTCATAGGTAAGAGATGGCAAGGATTTTGATACCAGTAACCGGGGAACATATTGCTCCCCGGTTTGATGGGTGTACAGAGGCCTGGATCGGCCGGGTTGATGAGCTGGGCAATATTGTTCAGGAGCGGATACTGGTTTTGGCTCACCCCTCAGCCGAGGACATGTGTCAACTGGCTATGAACGAACATGTCGATGTTGTCATCTGTAACGGTATAGAAAGTCAATACTTCGACTATTTGCAGTGGAAGAAGATTCAGGTCATTGATTCAGTAATAGGCACAGTGGAACGGGCATTGGATTCCTGGGCCAGAAAGGATTTAACGAACGGAATCATTTTGACATAACCGTGATTTTGGGGATGCAGGGCCCCGACAAGGGCGAGGCAGGGAAAAAGGGTATGCGCCTGACAGATAAGATAGTATCTCTCATCCAAAAGCTGTACAGCCTCCCGGATCAAGTGTCTGAGGACCGTTACGTCAAGCTGCGGCGGAATATGGCTGTCCTTATGTTTCTGGTGACCGCCGTTCCTTTGTCTGTTATGCTGATTATAAATCACCATCAGTATCAAAGTGCTCTTCGAAGCGAGGCAGTCACTCAGTTTCGGGTTTTGGAAAATAAAGCCAAGCATTCCTTCGAACTTTTCCTGCAGGAACGGCTCAGTACTGTGAAGTATATCGCCAATGCCTACAGCATTGAACAGCTTGCACAGGACGGAGAACTCAAGAATATATTTTACACAATCCAGCAAAACTTCAGCGGATTTGTTGATCTGGGCCTGATAAATCCAGACGGTATACAGGTCAACTATGTCGGTCCCTATGACCTGGAGGGAAAAGATTATTCCGGCACGTCATCCTACCAAGAAGTTCGGATCAAGGGAACATATATCAGTGATGTTTTTCTTGGCTATCGGCGTTTTCCGCATTTGATAGTAGCTGTCGAGCGCAGGGATCCAAGCGGTAAGAACTGGGTGGTGAGGGCCTCTATCGACATAGATACCTTTAATGATATCATTGCCTCCATGGGATTAGAAGCGGACAGTGACGCCTTTTTGCTCAATCGTCAGGGTATTATCCAGACCCCGTCCAAGTTTTACGGTCAGGTATTGGATGAATGCCCCATTGAACTGCCGCCGAAGACCTTTCAGCCCACTGTGATAGAGATGACAGATCCTGAAGGCCGGGATATATTTCTTTCCTATGTCTATTTTTCCAAGCAGGAGTTTGTCCTCTTTCTGGTCAAAGAAAGAAGTCTGCTCCTGCGTTCCTGGTATGCCCTGAAAGGGCAGATGTTGGTCGTCTTCAGCTTGAGCATGGTTCTGATTGCGTTCATAATATTTCGTTTGACCGGCCTTATGGTCCGGCGCATCAAGCAGGCGGATGAGCGCAGGGAGGCCGCATATAGGGAGTTGGAGCACAACCAAAAACTGTCCTCCATTGGCCAGATGGCGGCTGGGGTGGCCCATGAGATCAATAATCCTCTGGCCATAATCAATGAAAAGGCTGGATTGATGCAGGACCTCCTCAAGGGTGCTGAGGACTTCGCCCGCAAGGACAAATTCTTAGGGTTGGTGCAGTCCATCATCAAGTCTGTGGACAGGGCCAGGGGCATTACGTACCGCCTCCTGGGCTTCGCCCGGCGTTTGGAAACCCATTACGAGGTGCTGGAAGTCAACAATGTCTTGCGCGAAGTCCTTGGTTTTCTGGAAAAGGAGGCTGAAGAACGAAATGTCAGTATCCACCTTGAATTTTCCGAGGATCTGCCGAAAATCCATTCTGACCAGGGACAATTGGAGCAGGTATTTTTGAATTTGATGAGCAATGCCTTGGCAGCTGTGCAGGATCACCAAGGGCAAATACAGATACGAACCTGGCAGATCAATGAGCAGACCGTGTGCGTGTCCATAGATGATAATGGGTGCGGCATGGACAATGAAACATTAAGACACATTTTTGAACCTTTCTTTACCACGAAAAAAGGATACGGGACCGGATTGGGGCTTTCCATCACCTATGGGATTATTAAGAAATTGGGCGGAGATATCAAAGTAGCCAGCGAAAAGAATGTAGGCACTACTTTCACCATCTATTTGCCTGTGAAAGAAGGTACAGAAAAGGGAACGGCATGAAGATTTTGCTTGTTGACGATGAACAGGAATTCACAGGTGCTTTGGCTGAACGGCTTGAGCTGCGAGGACATGCCGTGCAAACTGTTGATAACGGTGAAGACGGCTTACAGGCAGTGGATAATGATCCTCCCCAGGTTGTGGTTTTGGATTTGAAAATGCCGGGGCTGAGTGGGATTGAAGTGTTAAAGCGCATAAAGAATCAATATCCGCACATACCCATCCTTCTGCTTACTGGCTACGGCTCAACAGAAGAAGGCATTAAAGGTATGCAGCTTGGGGCCTATGACTATATGCTCAAGCCCTTAAGTATTGATGAGCTCATTACCAAGCTGCAGAAAGCCGTAGGAGAAAATGCATGAATACCTCAAGGCATCCAGATGAAAACCTGGTATTCATGGGCCGGGTGGTGGCCAGCTATTCGCATGAAATGCAAAATATCCTGGCCATAATCAACGAATCCACAGGGCTTATGCATGATTTGTTGACCTTGAAAAAAGAGGATTTGGCGAATCAGGTACAACGGTTCACCAAGACTTTGGAGGAGGTCGGTCAGCAGGTCCAGCGGGGACAAAAACTGAGCTCGCACCTCAATACCCTGGCCCATTCTCCGGATAAGGAAGTGGGCGGTGTGGATGTGGACCACAGCATGCAAACCATATTCGGCTTGATCAATCGGTTGGCCAAAAACAAGAGGAAGAAACTAGGCCTGGAAGAACCACAGACTCA
>JAIPER010000289.1 GCA_021737115.1 Desulfohalobiaceae bacterium | reverse complement strand
GCTGGCCATTTCCGGATGAGGAAGTCAGAAGGGTAGCCGAAAAGGTGGATTCCATATTGGTTCTGGAAAATAACACAGGGCAGCTTTATCCCTACATTAAGGCAGAAGCGGCCTCCCGGTGTAAAGTTGATTTTATGCCGCCGGAAATCCTGGGACAAATTCACGATCCGGAGCATATCGTTCAATATATAAAGGAGCTGCAGGCATGAGGGAAAGCGAACATCCTCTAAAAAAATTTACCCGGGCTCATGTGACCAGAACCACAACCTGCCCTGGTTGTGGCAACGGAATAGTGGGCCAGGCGATTCTAAGGGCTATAGACGAATCCGGTTTGGATATAGATGATTTTATTTTTGTTTCCGGAATAGGTTGTTCAGCCTGGATTCCCAGTCCTCTGTACAACACCGATACCCTTCATACAACGCATGGACGGCCTATCGCCTATGCTTCAGGAGTCAAGCTGGGTTTGCCCGGGAAAAATGTCATGGTCGTGAGTGGTGACGGAGACTTGAGCGCCATCGGGGGAAATCATCTTATCCATGCTGCCCGGAGAAATATTAACATCAAAGTGATTCTTCTCAACAACGGGATATATGGCATGACCGGGGGGCAGACAGCCCCTACCACTCCTCCGGGCCTGACCACAATAACAAGCCCTTACGGCTCCCTGGAACCTTCCTTTGATATAGCACCTATGGTGGCTGCAGCGGGTGCTCCCTATGCGGCCAGATGGACAACGTATCAACCACGTCAGATTGTCAGGGTCATAAAGAAAATGCTTCAAATGGAACGTTTCGGTTTTCTCGAAGCCGTGACGCAGTGCCCTGTACAATATGGACGGGCGAGTAAACTTGGTTCAGCAGTTGATATGCTGAAGTATTATAAAGAAAACAGCGTCAAAATTCAAAAGGCCCGGGAAATGGACAAGGAGCAGCTCAAAGGGAAGATTGTGGTCGGAGAATTCGTTGACATGGATTTACCTGATTTCAGTAGTCAATGGAAAGAGCTGCAGGACAGTGTTATGGAGGCAGGGTAATGTCCAAAGTTGAGCTGACCATAGCAGGAGTCGGGGGGCAGGGTTCTATACTGGCTGGAGTGATTCTCGGCACGGCAGCAGTCAGGTTTGAGCAGAAGTACGCAACCCAGACCCAAGCTTATTCATCAGAGTTAAGAGGTGGATTTGCAGCTACATGGTTGATAATTTCAGATGAACCAGTTGTTTACCCCAGGGTCAAATCTGCGGATATTGTGGTAGCCCAGGCCCAGGATTCCATTTCACGGTTTGCCCATACCCTGAACCCGGATGGAAAGCTGATCATCGATGAAGATATCGTCAGAGAAATCCCCGGGGAGATAGAGCATGTCTACAGGATCCCGGCTACCTCCCTGGCCCGAAATACGCTCAAAGCCCCTATTACGGCCAATATCGTCATTCTTGGCGCTCTTTGCCGTGTCAGCCGGGTGGTTGGACGCCATGCCCTTGAGCAGGCAGTAGCTCAAATGGTTCCCAAGGGCAAGGAGGAGTTGAACTTGAAGGCCTTCAATCTGGGGTTTGAAAATGTGCAAGGAGTATGAAACTTTTGGATTCATAAAGAACAATACATCCATTACTGGCTATCCGTCTTCGATTTGAGTTGATGAGCGTGTGTGTCAACCATCAATGCAGTATAAAACTTTGAGGAGTGTTTCTATGTCGTTAAAATCAAAACAAGAATATATTGAGTCTTTGAGGCGAATGCAGCCAACAGCCTATATGTTTGGGGAAAAGCTCGACAATATTGTGGATAATCCACGCTTGCGTGCCGGGATTGAGGCCACTGCAGCCACCTATGAACTGGCCGAGCTTGAAGAATATCGTGATCTGATCGTCACCCACAGCCCTCTGATCAATGAGCCTGTGAATCGTTTCACCTTGCCTCCTGGATCAGTGGAGGATCTGGTGGCCAGGGTGAAGATGAACCGGACCCTCGGTCAGAGGGTAGGAACGTGCTTTCAGCGGTGCACCGGTCTGGATTGTCTGTCCACACTCTCCATTGTCTGCTATGACGTCGATAAAAAATACAATACGAATTATTTTGAGAACTTTAAACATTTTCTGGAATATGTTCAGAAGAATGATTTGACCTGTAATGCAGGAGTGACCGATGTCAAGGGCGATCGTTCCCAGAGCCCGCATGAACAGCAGGACAAGGACATGTATCTCCATGTCGTGGAAAAACGCGATGACGGGATTGTGGTCCGCGGCGCCAAGGCCCACCAGACCGGTTCCCTTTCCTCCCATGAGATCATAGTCCTGCCCACCAGGGCCTTGCGGCAGGGAGATGAAGAATACGCCGTGGCCTTTGCCATTCCCGCCGACAGCCCAGGTCTTATCCATGTTGTCGGGCGATCAACCCTTGATCATCGGGAGATAGAGGGATGCGATATCGGTAATGTCAGATATTCAAAGTATTGTCCCACGCTCATATTCAATGATGTCTTCGTGCCTTGGGACAGAGTATTCCTCTGCGGTGAAACGGAATTTGCCGTGGATACGGTGGTCAAATTTTCCTCATATCACAGGCAAAGTCACGGGGGATGTAAGGCTGGGAATATCGATTGCATGACGGGTGCCGCCCTGACCATGATGGAGTATAACGGGACCCAAAAGGCCGGTCATCTTAAGCAGAAAGTAATCGATATGATCCATCGGGCCGAGACGTTGTATGGCTGCAGCTTGGCGGCGTCTTACGAAGGAAAACAGCAATCCTCGGGCACATACTTTATCGACACCCTTCTGGCCAATGCTTCGAAGATCCACGAGGGGAAGGAAATGACCGAGGCCATCCGCCTGATGATCGACATTGCCGGGGGTTATGTGGCTGACCTGCCTTCGGACAGGGATATTCAAAACCCGGAGATCGGAGAGCTTGTGAAAAAATATCTCAAGGGCGCTCAGGACGTTCCTGTTGAAAAGAGAATGAAAATGTACCGCTTTATTGAGAAACTGTCGCAGGAAAGTGCAGATACAATATCCAATATCCATGGCGGCGGTTCACCGGAAGCTCACCGCATCACCCTGTTTCGCGAAAGCGATATCAACAAAAAGAAACAGGCAGCCAAGCGTTTAGCCGGCATAGAAGGCTGATATCCGGCTTGAGTCCCGATCGGTCCGGGGCTCAAACCGGATAAAGGTGTAAGTGACTATCAGAGAAAAGACCCTGAAGGGGAAAATCTCAATGCAACAGCTTTTCCATAAGGTCTCTCTCGGGCCGCTCGAGCTGAAAAACAGACTGGTCATGACGGCCATGTCCACCCGTTTTGCAGCCAACGATGGCCGGATAACAAAGCGACTCATTGAATACTATGCCCTGCGAGCCCGGGGGGGCGCCGGTTTAATTACCGTTGAAGAGGCCTCCATCCATCCACTCCTGCCTCATATACCAAATGCCTTGGGCATATTCAATTCGGATTTCATACCCGGACTCACGGCACTGACCAGCCGGATCCATGAAGCAGGAAGCCGGGCGGCACTGCAGATCGGCCTGTATTTTCGCCGTCATGTCAATGGCTTCCCCAGATTCGTGGCCTCGGCCCAGGGACCGGACAGCGATTCCAGCTGCAAGGAGCTGAACACAACGGAGCTGGCTTACTTGTCCGAGCTCTTTGCTGATGCTGCCGACAGGTCCCGGCAGGCTGATTTCGATGCCGTCGAGATTCACGCCTGCCATGGGTGTCTCTTGTCAGAATTCCTTTCGCCATATTGGAATAAAAGGTCGGATGAATATGGTGGGAACAGGGAAGGCCGGTTTCGGTTCATACTGGAGACGCTGGATGCGATTCGCCGGAAACTGGGACCGGATTATCCGGTGATCTTTCGCATATCCGGCAATGAATTTACTGCAGGAGGGTTCACTCCTGAGGACGCCGTGCACCTGTCCAGCGCCCTCGAACACCATGGCGTCAGCGCCATCAACGTCTCCGGCGGACTGGGCCACGAGAATTTCATCTCCATTCCACCGGCCCATGTCCCACGCGGCATATTGTTGCCTGCTGCAGCGCAGATCAAAGAAGCAGTCTCAGTACCCGTGATTGTAGGCAATTCAATGACTCTCGATCTGGCTGTGGATGCACTGCAAAAGAAAAAGGCCGATCTCATCGGCCTGGGGCGTCCTTTGATTGCCGACCCGTACTGGCCGGAAAAGGTCCGTCAGAATCGTTTGGATGAAATACGCCATTGTATCCGCTGCAATCAGGGCTGTTTTGGGGGGTTGCGCGATCCCTCCCAGCAGGGAATCACCTGCATTTACAATCCACAGGTGGGCAGAGAGCATGAAGAGCCGGTATCGGCAGCCTCAACCAGAAAACGAGTGGTTATCGTCGGGGGAGGCCCCGCAGGATGTGAAGCGGCAAGGGTGGCTAAACTGCGGGGCCATGAAGTGGTGCTGTTTGAAAGACTGGATCGTTTGGGCGGTCAAACCCTTTTGGCCTCCAGGCCGCCTCACAAGCAGGATTTTCTGAAGATCGGGGCCTACTATCACCACGAACTCATCAGGCTCGGGGTGAACCTGCGCCTGAACACGCAAGCCGGTCCGGAGCTTTTAAACTCAATGCATGCCGATGTTTACCTTCTTGCCCAAGGTTCGTTTCCTGCCTTGCCTTCGATCCCGGGGTCTGACCTCAACCATGTCCTGACCGCACACGATGTCTTGTCTTTAGCGCACGAGGTGAATCAAGATCCGGTTGTTGTGATAGGAGGAGGGGCAACAGGACTGGAAACAGCGGATTTTCTCAGTGACAGGGGTTTGAACGTCTCGGTGGTCGAGCTCCTGGAGGTTCCTGGCCGGGAAATGCTATCGGGAATAGGAGTTCGCGAATCCCTGTTGTCCAGATTGCAAACCAAAGGCGTTGAGGTTTATTCCGGGCACAGGGTGCAAGAGATTCTCCGGGATGGAGTCATGATTTCTGATCGTCCTCTGATCGGGGGAGGGACCGAGACGGTTCTCCCGGCCAAATGCGTCGTCCTGGCCATGGGCATGAAATCCAACAGGGAGATTTCGTGTTCGCATCTTCCCGCGAATGCCGCTTGTCATCAACTCGGAGACAACGAGTCCTTGGGCAACGCCTACGCGGCCATCCACCACGCCTTTGATCTGGTGAAAAATCTATAAGCGGAACAATTTTTATCGAAATTGACAAAGGGTTTTGAGTCATATAGATTGTTAACAATCTTGTAAAAAATTATCCAAAAACCAAAGGTATCCGAG
>JAIPER010000288.1 GCA_021737115.1 Desulfohalobiaceae bacterium | reverse complement strand
GGGTTCCCCGTATTCGCTCCTCGCGGTGATTTCCAGGACCTGGTCCTTCCCGGGCCGACGGCCCTCGTCCACAAGCAGGGAGTGGTACCTGGTGGCCTGAAAGGGGTTTGCAAGATCCTGGAAGAGCCCCTGCCCGCTGTGTTCGATTAAAGATGTCTTGCCGTGCATGATCTGCTTGGCCCTGACGATGGGATAGCCTCCGAAAGAAGCCAGGACCTGGTGGCCGAGGCAGATTCCCAGGACCGGGATCTGCGGGGGCAGAATTTCCAGCAGTTGGAGGCAGAGGCCGCTGTCTTTTGGACCGCCCGGCCCCGGAGAGATGATGACCCCTTCCAGGTCCGGCCTCAGGCCCAGGGACGGCAGTGAGTCGTGGTCGTGCCGGACCACCCATGGGCAGGCTCCCAGTTCCTGCAGGGCCTGAACCAGATTGAAGGTAAAGGAATCGTAGTTATCGATGAGCAAAAGCATCACTGCCTCCCTGCTGCTTGAGTATCTGCTGGATGACCCGGGCCTTGTTCAGACATTCCCGCCACTCCTGTTCCGGGTTAGAATCCATGACTATGCCCGCCCCGGCCTGCCAGGAGACGGTGTTATCTTCTATCCACAGGGAACGGATCAATATCCCGGTATCGAGGTTCAGACTGTCCCGGTCCAGGCCCAGCCAGCCCACAGCCCCGGCATACGGCCCCCGATCCAGGCTTTCCATCCGTCCGATGATCTCCATGGCTCGTATCTTCGGGGCCCCGGAGACGGTCCCGGCCGGGAAGCAGGCCTTGAGGACGTCCAGCCAGTCCAGGTCCGGCTGCAGCCGGGCCTGGAGATAGGAGGTCAGGTGCATGACATGGGAAAAACGCTCGACCTGCATGAACTTCTCAACCCGGACGCTGCCGGTCGCGGCGATCCGCCCCAGGTCGTTGCGGCCCAGATCGACGAGCATGACGTGTTCGGCCCGCTCTTTGGGATCTGCCAGGAGCTCTGCGGCCAGGCCTTCGTCCCGGGCCTGATCCTTTCCCCTGACCCTGGTCCCGGCGATGGGTCTCTCTTCCAGAATGTTGTCCCGGCAGCGGACCAGGAGTTCGGGGGATGAACCGATCAGGGTGCATCCAGGCAGCTTCTGGTAGAACATGTAAGGGGAGGGATTGACCTGACGGAGCCTGCGGTAGAGGACAAAAGGATCCCCGGAAAACCCGGCCTGGAACCTGGTCGAGAGGACGACCTGGATGGCCTGCCCGGCCTTGATCAGCTCCCTGGTCTGCTCGACCCTGCGGCAGAAGCCGGCCTTGTCCGGATCCGTGCTGACCGGCCCGATCTCCGGGTCGGCCTCGCTCTTCCCGGCCCTGGACCGGACCCTGGGCTTGCGCGTCTTGTCCAGGCTGATGAAGAGGCAGCGCTGATGCAGATGATCGAAGAGGATCTGCTGTCCGGGCAAAAACAGTCTGACCATGGCGGTTTCCGGCGGCAGGACGGGGTTTAGCTTGGGTTCAAGCAGCCCGGCCAGCCCATAGCCGAAACAGCCGACCAGGGATCTGGTCATGGGCGGATACTCCAGCCCTTGTTTTTGCGGAGGCAGCAGAATCAGGCTGCGAAGCAGGGCCCTCAGTCCGGGCAGAAACTCCTGCTGGTTGAACTCCTTGAATCCGGCCAAACGGGGATCAGACACTTGGCATTCCAGCCTGCCCTGCCTGCAGTTGATCTGGAGCCGGAAATCCCAGGCTATCAGACTGTAGCGTCCGAGCCGGCCGTCGATTTCAGCGCTCTCCAGGAGGACGCCCGGCTCGTCCCCCACCAGATCCAGGTAGAGACTGATGGGGGTCTGGGTGTCGGCCGGATAGGTCTGCCCGTATTGTTGGATAGAAAATGGTCTCATGGGTTCTTCCTTCTTATACTTCCGCTCGCCATAAAAAAAGCCGCATCCCTGGAGCAGGGATGCGGCTTTTCGTTTGATGCTTTCGTCTTGAACAGACGCTATCCCCCCTCCTCTTTTTCCACACTCCACCACCAGCAGGCCTTGTCGTTCAAAAGATCCAGTTCACCGGCTGCGGCCAGATTCAAATAAGAGCGGTAGGAACGGACAGCGTCCTGGCTGAAGGGATTGATCTCGAACAGGTCCTGAAAGAGCTCCCCGTCCTCGGTGAGCATCTTACTGGCGGCCTGGAGGCGCCTTTCAAAGGAGGGAGTCAGGAATTTCTCCAGCCCCGGGCTTTCGGAAGCAGCGGACAGATAGGAGACCGTGGTCACGAAGTTCAGCCCCTGAATCAAGGCCATGGCCTGATCGTGCTCCTCGGCCGAGGTTTCAAAGGGCCTGAACCCTGTGGAGCTGAGAAGGTCCCGGACCTCGTTTCCCGCCTGCCGGTCCCTGCCAGGCACCAGGGCCACCTTCAGGGGCCGGGAGGCATCCGCATCAGGTCCGAACAAGGGGTGCAGCCCCACCACCGGGCCTGGATGAGACCCGAGCATCAGCTGCAGCGGCCGGATCTTGACCGAACAGATATCGGCCAGTATCGACCCGGTGGGCAGATGTCTCTTAATGTCTTGCAGGACATCCTCCATGGCCCTGATGGGCACGGCCAGCAGCACCAGGTTCGAGTTCAGACCTGCCTGCAGGAGACTGTCTTCCGGTAAAGGACGATCCAAAGCTCTCACCAGATAGCCCATGCGGTTCAGCCGTTCTCTGAAAAACCGGCCCATAGCCCCCTTGGCTCCGATGATGCTGATGCTGTGTATTCCCCCAAAGTCTGATTCTGTCATGGCTGATTTCTATACTGATCCAACTTAGTTTTTTGTGAAATTTGGGCCTGGAGCTTTGGAGTCGCGAGTCTTCGTTATAAAAACCAAAATTGGATCAGTATATTATATTTTGCAGTTTCGTTTTCGGTTCCTCTCTGGCGCTTCCCACTCCCCGCTCCGAGTTCCCCGCTCCCCGTTCCGAGTTCCCCGCTCCCCGTTCCGAGTTCCCCGTTCCGCATTCCGAGCTCCGCGTTCCGAGCTCCGAGCTTCCCGCTTCCCCACTCCACACTCCACACTCCGCGCTCCGCGTTCCGCGTTCCGAGCTCCGAGCTTCTTCACTCCGCACTCCCCGCTTCCCAACTCCACACTCCGCGCTCCGCGTTCCGCGTTCCGAGCTCCGAGCTCCGCGTTCCGAGCTCCGCGTTCCCAGTTCCGAGCTCCGCGCTTCCTCACCCTCACGGCTTGACCTTTTCCCACTCCTGCCAGAATCCGGGAAAGGACTTGGCCACGCACCCGGGGTCGTCCAGGCGGACCAAAACACCGGCCAGGCCATACAGGGACAGGCTCATGGCTATTCGGTGATCCCCGTAAGTCTCGAACTCTTCCGGCTCACGGTTCAATCCGTTTGCAGGGGAGATCAGCAGGCCGTCTTCCAGGAGTCGGACCTTGGACCCGGTTTTGGTTATCTGCGCAGCCAGGGCCTGAAGCCGGTCGCTTTCCTTGAGCCGGAGATGGGCCACGTTGCTGATCCTGGTTTCTCCCCGGGCCAGGCTGGCCAGAACCGCCACCGTGGGCACCAGGTCCGGGCAGGAGCCCATGTCCAGTTCAGTCCCCTGCAGTTGCCCCGGATAAACGCTCAGCCCCTTTTCATCCCACTGGATGCGGGCGCCCATCTGCTTGAGAATGCCCTGGATCCGGGAATCCCCCTGGATCGAGTCCGGGTTGAGGTTACGGACCTTGATGCCGTCCGCCAGCAGGGCCCCTGCGGCCAGAAAGTAGGAGGCATTGCTCCAGTCTCCCTCCACGCTATATTCCCCGGGACGGTAGCCGGAGGGCTGAACCCGGAACCTGACCCGGCCCGGGCGCAGTTCCCTGATCCCGGTCCGGGGGACCGTTGTCCAGCCACCCTGATCCCGCACCTCGACCTCGAACTCGGCCCCGAAATGGTCCATGACCTCAAGGGTCAGGGCCACGTAGGGCCAGGACACGGATTTGGAACCGCCTACCCTGATGATCAGCTCTCTGGCGGCCAGGGGAGCGGCCAGAAGCAGTCCGGAGAGGTACTGGCTGCTCTGCTCCAGGCTGATCTCCACCTCCCCTCCCCGCAATCCGCCCGGTTTCAGGACAAAGGGGGGGCATCCCTCCCGGCCCAGCCATTCAAAGCTGGATCCCTGCTGGATAAGGGCCTCGGCCAACTCATCCAGGGGACGGCTGTGCATCCGGCCCCGGCCGAAGACCCGGCAGGGTGTCCGGCCCAGGGCGCAAAGCGGCGTGATCAGCCTGCAGGTGGTCCCGGATTCTCCCACATCCAGCTCCAGGGGATCGTCCCTTTTCCCGGCAAACCAGTCGATCCCGGTCACCTTCACATCTCCCTGCTTCTCGTTGATCCCGGCTCCCAGGGTCTGCAGGCAGTCCATGGTCCGCTGCAGGTCCTGGCTGTCCAGGACCCGGCTCAGGCAGGACTCTCCCCGGGCCAGGGAAGCTGCAATCAGCGCCCGGTGGGACAGGGACTTACTCGAGGGGGCGGATATTGTCAGAGGCATATGTGTTTGTCTCCCGGTATAACTACCATAAGAGGGCAGACATCAGACCGCCGTCTTCTGGATATACGGTCCATCGGGATAACTGCCCAGGACGCGCAGGCTGTGGCAGTTCTCCCGCAGGGACTGCAGCAGACCGGCGTATTCCTGTCTGGAAAGATCGCACTCCACATCCGCGAAAAAGACGTACTCCCATTTGCTGCCGCGGAAGGGCCTGGATTCGAGTTTTTTCATGTTGACCTTTTCACCGGCCAGGATGCCCAGCACCCCGGCCAGAGATCCCGGCTTGTCCGGCAGGGTGAACAGCAGGGAAGTCTTGTCCCGGTTCCCGGCAGGCGGGGACTCCGGCCCGATGATCAAAAATCTGGTCCAGTTTTCCGGAAGATCCTCGATGCCGGATCGAAGGACATAGAGTCCCAGGACCGCGGCCAGGTCCGCATGGGCGACGGCCGCCAGCCCCTTTTGGCCCACGATGCGCCGGGCCGCGGCTGCCGTGCTCTCCACTGGCACGACCTTTGCCTGAGGGACGTGGACGGACAGCCAGGTCGTGCATTGCTGCAGGGCCTGGGGATGGGAATAAACCACCTTGATATCCTCGAGCGAATCCCCGACCGCCAGCAGGGAGTGGCTGATCCGGCAGAAGACTTCAGCCTGAACAAAGACGTCGTAGCGCAGGAACAAATCCAGGCTCTGGCCCACTGTTCCCTGCAGCGAATTCTCCAGGGGGATGATGCCCAGTTCGGCCTGTCTGTTGCGAACC
>JAIPER010000287.1 GCA_021737115.1 Desulfohalobiaceae bacterium | reverse complement strand
AAAACGGGCGGCTTTTTTGCTCGTAGGGATTATCTACGGGGTTTGGCTTCATTGACTCGCAGGCTGCGGCCGTCGAGTTCTGTGCCATCCAGGCTGTCCATGGCTGATTGGGCTTCATTAGCGGGCATCTCAACAAAGGCGAAGCCTCTGGAGCGGCCGGTCTCCCGATCGGTGATCAGGTTGACGGACGTCACTTCGCCGTATTCACCGAACAACTTTTGAATGTCTTCTTCTGTGGACTGGAAGGCAAGGTTCCCTACGTACATCTTCTTGGTCATTACTACTACTCCTCTAAAAAATAAAAAAATGGGTCCAACTGCGGACCAGTTAAAAATATAACTACGCCCGAAGAGATTGTCAAGCTGAAAAAAAATTATTGCAGTATATACTGATCCAATTTTGGTTTTTACAACAAAGACTGGAGACCCCACGGCTCCAAGTCCAAATTTCACAAAAAGCTAAGTTGGATCAGTATAAGTCACTGTCTTTTTTTCCTCAGGATGTCGATGATCAGCCAGAGGCCGATGAATCCGGAGAGAATGAATCCGATGAGCCCCAGGGCCGGATACCCGAAGAGGAAAGGTCTGACTCCGGTGGTGATGATCATGGAGGAACCAATGATCAGGGCTGCGGTCAGCAAACCCATGGTCACCCGGTTGGCCACCCGTTCCAGGGTCTTGCGCAAGCCGTCCAGGTTCTTGTGTTCAAACCCGATGGACAGCTGGTCGTTCTCCAGTTTTCCGAAAATCTGGTTCAAGCGGGTGGGGATCTCCCGGTTGACTTGCAGGAATCTGGAAAATTCCCTGATCAGCTTTTGTTTCAAAAGGGCAGGGGTCAATTGTTTCAGGGCGATCTTCCGGACATAGGGTTCGGACTCGGCTATGACGTTGAGTTCCGGGTAGAGCTGCCTGGCCGTGCCTTCAGTGACCATGATGGCCCTGATCATGATCGCCAGGTCCGGCTTCATCCTGATCTTATGCTCGAACAACAGGTTGCTCAGAGCGCTCAGGAGCTGGCCGATGTTGACCTCGGCCAGGGGCACCGAATAGTAGTCGTCGATGATGTCCATGATGTCCCGCTGCAGTTGATCCCTGTTGATTTTCCCCTTTTGCAGGGAAAACTGCAACAGAAGCGGCAAGACGGTCTCACTGTCCCGGTCCACGATGGCCTGCACCAGGGTGATGAGTTTTCCTCTGGTATCCGGGGTGATCCGTCCGACCATGCCCCAGTCTAAAAGGGTGAGGACCTTGTTCTGCTGGATGATGATGTTGCCCGGATGGGGATCGGCATGGAAGAAGCCGTCTTCCAGGATCTGCTTCAGGGCGGCCCGCAGCCCGTTTCTGGCCAGGTGCCGGCGGTTCTCCAGGGGCAGATGAAAGGCCTCTTTCATGGGAACCCCCTTGATGAGCTCCATGCACAGTACCCGGGAGGTCGAGAAATCCGAGAAGACCCGCGGCAGGGACAGGAGTTCCACGCCGGAAAAATTGGCCTGAGCCAGTCGCATGTTCCTGGCCTCCCGCCGAAAATCGAGTTCCTGGAACATGAGCTTCCTCAGTTCGGAGATCAGCTGGGGCAAGTCATAGACTGCCGCGGCCTCCACCCGCTCGTGGATCTGTCTGGCAAATCCGGCCAGTATATCCAGATCGTACTTGATGGTTTGCCTGATTCCCTGTCGTTGAACCTTGACCGCAACCACGGTCTTGTCCCTTTTGAGGACCGCCCTGTGGACCTGAGCCAGAGATGCGGCCGCCATGGGCTTGACTTCAAAGTCCGAGAAGATATCGGCCAGGGGGGCTTCCAGCTCCTTTTCCATCTGGCTCTTGATTTCTTCGAACCCGGCCGGGGGGACGTCATCCTGGAGTTTGCTCAGCTCCCTGGTCAGATCCAGGGGCAAAAGGTCGGAGCGCAGGCTGAGGAGCTGGCCGAATTTGATAAAGGTCGGCCCCAGCTCGGTCAGAACCAGCCGGATCCGCTTCCAGGCGTCGAGCTCGCTGTAGACGCTTTTCCGGGGGCTCAGGTGAAGAATCCTCTCCGGGAGGTCCAGCCTGGCAATCAGGTCCCCGAAGCCGTACTTGACCAGGGTGAAGGCGATGTCCTTGAAACGACCGATTCTGGAAAGAGTGTGGATATCCAAAATGTATTATCTCGATCTCATTTTTCCGATTTTCCTGATTTTCCTGATTTTTCTGGCTTTCCTGATTTTTCCGATTGTTCTGGTTGTTCAGGGGTGTGGACGTGTCTGATCAGGTTGTCCTCCACTAGATCGACGCGTTTCTCCAGGTTGTCGACCTTGGCCAGGAGTTGGTCGAGACTGTCCTTGGCGGCCAGGTTCAGGGTGGTCGGAACCTTGGACAGGGAGCTGGATATCTGCTCGCCGAGTTCATTGAATTCTTTCTCCCCGGTATCCATCATCTCCCGGGTGAAGCGGTCCGCTTCTTCAGAGGTGATTTTGCCCTGATCGACCATCTTCTGCATGATCTCCCTGGCTTTCGATCTGGTAATGACCACCGTGCCCAAACCGGCCAACAGGGTCTTCTTCATGAGTTCAAACATGCATACCTCCTCTTGGTAAATTAAA
Source organism: Desulfohalobiaceae bacterium (assembly GCA_021737115.1). Lineage (GTDB taxonomy): Bacteria > Desulfobacterota > Desulfovibrionia > Desulfovibrionales > Desulfothermaceae > JAABTT01. Next base: position 2,670 of record JAIPER010000287.1, on the reverse strand, counting down.
ATATCTAAAATTCTATCAGCCATTCTTGTCCAACTGTTAACTCCACATATCGCTGTCCAGGATCATGGTCACCGGCCCCTGGTTGGTGGAGTGGACGTCCATTTCCGCGCCGAAGCGGCCGCTTTCGTCCTTGGCAGGGGCCTGGCGGTCCAGGTCCTGCAGAAAGCGGTCGTACAGGGCCCTGGCCAGGTGCGGTTCTGCGGCTTTGCTGAACGAAGGTCTTCTGCCTTTTTTGCAGTCCCCGAAGAGGGTGAACTGGGATACCAGCAGCAGGTCTCCCTGGATCTCGTTCAGGCTAAGGTTGAATTTCCCGTCCTGGTCCGGAAAGATCCTGAGCTCCACGATCTTGTCCAGCAGTTTGTCCCAGGCGGCGGACTGCGGCAGATCTTTGCCGTCATTTGCCCCGAACCCGACCAGCAGGAGCAGTCCCCTGCCTATGGCGGCTATCTTCCGGCCTTGGACCTCTATAGAGGCCTGTTTGACTCGCTGCAGCACTATTCGCATATGGCTTCCAGGGTTCACGGTTCCAGGTTCACGGTTCACGGTTGCGGAGGAAGAGATCTCACATGAGAATTATACTGAAATCTGAATGGGGAGCCTGATCGCCCCATTCAGATTTCAGTATAAAAGGCCCTGGAGCTTTCCTTCTCCGCGACGCTGACAAAGTTGAGGCTGACCTCATGGTCGGCCAGGGCCTGTTCCAGTTCCTTGAAAATGTGCCGGGCCAGGTTTTCCGAAGACGGATTGTCGATCTGGAACCGGGGCAGATCGTTTAAATGGGTGTGGTCCAGGGAATCGAGGATCCGGTTGAGCTTGGATTTCAGTTCCTTGAAATCGATCAGGATATGGGTATCGGGGTGCAGGCTGGACCCCTGGACTTCGGCTTCCACGGAGAAGTTGTGGCCGTGGAGTTCTTCGCATTTGCCCTGATAGTGGCGCAGCTGATGCGAGGAGCTGAACTGGGAGCTTACTCTGAGCCGATAGACTGGCTGTTTTTCGGACATGGTTTTTGTATTGACCTCTCTTTATTTCAGAGCTCTTTCCAGTGAGCTGAAATTTGTACGAATTTTTTGGACAAATATTTGGGTATGTATAAATTCTAAGCACGAAATCCGAAATACGAAACAAGCACGAAATTCAAATTCTCTAATGACAAAAACAAAGATTCAAAAAATACAGAGTAAAAGCAACTAGTTGTCGATCTTATTTTTCTTGGTTTTGAATTTTGAATTTTTGTCATTTGAAGTTTGTTTCGAATTTCGTGCTTCGAATTTCGATATTATGTCCAATTTTGAAGTTATTGAAAATACTTTCAATTATTTTAATCGCTTACACTTAAGAATCAAGACACTGGTACGAAGTCTGAATTTCGGTTCATCCAGCGAAAGGAGTCAGACGGCAGCTGTAGGAATGGGCCGGGTTGCCGTCGTCAGAGTGAGGGGACTTTACCCCTGCAGGTCGAACTCCTCACTCCTCACTTTTTACTCCTCACTTTCCGCTACTGCTGCCTTAAGGACTGCTGCCAGCGACTCAGCTCCTGTTTCAGCTCCGGAACCGGCAGGACGCAGAACTCGGGTCCGAGCTGCAGCCGGCACCAGCCTTCCTCCAGGGACAGCCTGATCTGGACCGGATTTTTCCCGGGGAATCGCTTCAGGATTTCCTTGAACTGCTTGAGGTGATCTTCCCGGAGATCCCGCTCCGCTATATCGACTTGATACGGTTCGTCGTCCGGGATCTCCACCTCGGACAGGAGGCTGATCTTCTGGGCCAGGAGCTTGATCTTCTTCTGGTTGTCGCTGTTCTTGTCTTCTCCGGTGTCCGCGTCAACCTTGGCGGTGCAGAACAGGGGCTGGTCAAACTGGAGCTGCGGCTTGATCTTGGCGTACAGATCGGGAAACAGAGTCATTTCCCCGGTACCCGTCAAATCCTCGACCTGGCAGAAGGCCATCCTGCTGCCCTTCTTGGTGACGATCTCTTTGCTGGCGGTGACCAGCAGCCCGACCCGGACTTCGGTCTCTGCCGGGAGCTCCCAGCATTGTTGCAGGGTGTTCATCTGCAGCAGCTTGAGCTTTTCTTCGAAGCGAAGCAGGGGGTGGCCGCTGATAAAGCAGCCCAGGGCCTCCTTTTCATACTTGAGGCGTTCCTCGTCAGTCCATTCCTCGAGGCCGGCCTCCGGGAGGTCCAGACCGAGCCCGCAGGGCTTCACGGGCCGGGGTTCTTCTTTTTCCATGATGCTCAGCAGAGAGAGCTGCCCGCTGCTCTTTTCCTTTTTCTTTTTCTGGGCCGTGGCCACGATCTTGTCCAGTCCGGCCAGCAGGGCCGCCCTGGAGCACTGGAAAACGTCCAGGGCCCCGCTTTTGATCAGGCTCTCCAGGACCCGTTTGCTGACCTTGCGCAGGTTCGCCCGCCGGCAGAGATCGAGCAGGTTCTCGTAGTCCCCGTTTTGTTCCCGTTCGCTGACGATGGCCTGGATGGCTCCCTGTCCCACGTTCTTGATCCCGGCCAGGCCGAAGCGGATATGATCGGCCTGGGCTCTGAACGGGCTGACGCTCTGGTTGATGTCCGGCTGTCTGACTTCGATGCCCATTTCCCGGCAGGCATTTAAGTAGGCCAGGACCTTGTCCGTGTTGTTGACTTCCGAAGTGATCAGGGCGGCCATGTATTCCTTGG
>JAIPER010000286.1 GCA_021737115.1 Desulfohalobiaceae bacterium | reverse complement strand
ATTCAGGATAAGGAAGCCCCGCTGCATTACTCGAACCTGGCCCTTATCTACGATTCGTGTACCAAACCGACCAAAGTCAGATATACAAGGACCGAAGACGGACGCATGCTCAGATTTTGGAAAAAGTGCAATGAGATGCTGGACTGATATTTTGTTTGAGTCTGCAGCCGAAAAGGCTGCACACTCAAACAAAATATCTTGATGTTATATTTTCAATTCAAAGAGTGGCTGAATGGTTCGCATATGACTGTTCTGTACAGAGAGATGAGCTGCTCGGGTCATACGAAATAGGCTGCGAAGGTGAGAGCATGAATCGATTGCAAGGAATATACCAGGAAACGGTCGGCCCGGCCCTGAAGCAGGAGTTTGGCTACAAGAGCCCCATGCAGACCCCGAATCTGCAATTCATTTCCCTGAATATGGGACTCGGGGCCGGGAGCCAGGACAACAAGCTCATCCAGGACGCCGCCAAGGAAATGACCCTCATTGCGGGTCAAAAAGCAGTGATCACCCGGGCCAAAAAGTCTATCGCCGCTTTTAAGCTCCGCGAAGGCATGCCGGTTGGCTGTCGGGTCACTCTGCGGCAGAGCTCGATGTGGACTTTTTTCGATAAGCTGGTGAACTTCGCCCTGCCCAGAGTCCGGGACTTCAGGGGGCTTCCGGATCGTGGATTTGACGGACGGGGAAATTTTACCATGGGCATCAAAGAGCACACCATCTTTTCCGAGATCAACCAGGATAAAATCGATCGGGTCAAAGGCTTGAACGTTACGGTCGGCACTTCCGCCTCTACCGACAAAGAGGGGAAGATGCTGCTGAAAATGTTGGGCATGCCATTTGTTAAGTAAGGGGGAGTATTGTGGCGCGTAAGGCACTGAGAAATAAGGCACAGAAAAAACAGAAGTTTCGAGTCCGGGAGTACAACAGATGCCCCATCTGCGGCAGAGCCAGGGCCTTTTTGCGAAAATACGGCATCTGCAGGATCTGTTTCCGCCGCAAGGCCCTGGTCGGCGAACTTCCTGGTGTGCGCAAGTCAAGCTGGTAATTGTAAGGAGTTAATTCATGGGTGTCACCGATCCATTGAGCGATATGCTCACCAGGATTCGCAATGCCAAGGTCGCATTGCATAAAGAGATTGTAGCCCCGAAATCCAAGATGAAGCTGGCTGTACTTCAGATCCTGAAAGAACAGGGCTATGTCGAAGACTTCGAGGCAGGGGACTTTGAGATTCGCGTCCGCTTGAAGTACGTCCAGGGCCAGTCTGCTATCAGCGGTCTGAAGAGAATAAGCAAACCATCCTGCCGGAAATATGTGAGCTGCGACGGGATCCCCCGTGTGCAAAACGGGCTGGGGATCAGTATCTTATCAACGTCCAAAGGCGTTATGGATGGGCAAAAAGCGCAGGAGCTCAAGGCCGGTGGTGAACTCCTTTGTCAAATCTGGTAGTTGGGGGAAGTTATGTCAAGAATAGGTAAGCTGCCTGTGGTCATCCCTGAGGGAGTTGAAGTCGGCTTCACGGAAGGGGAAATAGAGGTCAAGGGACCGAAGGGAACCCTGACTGTGCAACGCTATCCCCAGATCGACTACCAGCATCAGGACGGAACGATACAGTTGAGCCCGCGAGGCGACTCCAAGGAGATTCGGTCCCAGTACGGACTCAGGCGGACCCTGCTCAATAACGCGGTCCAGGGGGTCAGCAAGGGTTTTGAAAAGGGATTGGAACTGGTGGGAGTCGGTTACCGGGTCCAGGTTCAGGGAGATACGGTCGAGCTCAATGTCGGGTACTCCCATCCGAAAAAGGTCACGCTTCCTCCTGATACCAGCGCCAGGGCCGAGGGCAACCGGGTCTTCATTTCCGGCATCGATAAAGAGCAAGTCGGCGAGGTCGCGGCCAGGATCAGACGTATTCGACCCCCCGAACCTTACAAGGGCAAAGGGATCAAATACATCGATGAACAGATCAGGCGCAAGGCTGGCAAATCAGGCAAAAAATAAGGGTGTTCCATGAAACTGAGCAGGAATGACAAACGCAAGCACAGAAAGATCCGCATCCGAAAGAAAATTTCCGGGGACGGACAAAGGCCGAGACTCGTGGTCTACCGATCGAATAAATACATATATGCCCAGATCATAGACGACACACAGGGTGTGACCCTTCTTTCTTCCTCCTCCAAGGCAATGCCGGAGGCAACAGGGGCCAATATCCAGTCCGCGCAACTGGTGGGAAAAGACATCGCTGCCAAGGCCATCAGTAAGAATATCAGGGTAGTGGTCTACGACCGAAATGGATATTCTTATCACGGACGGGTGAAGGCGGTTGCTGAAGGAGCTCGGGAAGGCGGTTTAACGATCTAATCTGGAGTGATGGCAATGGAAGCTAATGAGCTGGGATATATTGAAAAGATAGTCAATTTGAACCGAGTGGCCAAAGTGGTCAAAGGTGGCCGGAATTTCAAGTTCAGTGCTCTGGTCGTGGTTGGTGACGGAAAAGGAAAGGTAGGCTACGGACACGGCAAGGCGGGACAGGTCCCGGACGCTATCCAGAAGGCCACGGAACGGGCCAAGAAGAACATGATGCAGATCCCGGTGGTCGATGGAACCATCCCCTATGAAGTCCTTGGCCGCTATGGAGCCGGCCGGGTGATGCTCAAGCCGGCTTCCCGGGGAACGGGGATCATTGCCGGAGGTCCGGTCCGGGCCGTCATGGAAGCCGCCGGCGTCAAGAATATCCTCAGCAAGGCCCTGGGGACCAACAACCCCTTGAATGTCTTGAAGGCAACCATCACCGGCCTTTCCTCACTCAGATCCCAGGAAGAAGTCAGTCGACTGAGGGACCGGGAAGTCCGATTGTCGAGATAACGCAAAAGAGGCAGGTCATGAAGCTCAAACTGGTCAGAAGCCGGATAGGATGTACCCCGAATCAGAAGAAAAACCTGCGCGCCCTTGGTCTGAACAGGATCGGGCAGGTCAAAGAGGTCGCCGCCCATGAGTCCACTCTGGGAAAAATCAACAAAGTCAAGCATCTCGTAGAGGTCATCGAATCATGAAACTCCATGAAATTTATCCCTTTGCGTCTGAGAAAAAGACTGGCAAACGTCGGGGAAGAGGTCCGGGCGGGGGACTGGGTTGTACTTCCGGAAAGGGCAACAAGGGCCAGAACGCCCGCTCCGGCGGTGGAACCCGGCCTGGCTTTGAGGGCGGACAGATGCCTCTGGTCAGACGGCTGCCCAAGCGTGGATTCACTAATGCCGGCTTTCGCGTCAAGTACTCGACCGTAAACCTAGAAACCCTGAACCGGCATTTTGAGGACCGGGAAGAGATTTCACTGGAGGACCTCTATCGTTTCTGCCCCCGGGGGCGTCCGGTGAAAGTGCTCGGCCGGGGAAGCGTGGACCGGAAAATGAAGGTCAACGCCCATGCATTCAGCAAAAGTGCTGCTGAAAAAATTGTTCAGGCCGGTGGCGAGGCCAACAGCCTGGAGGGGTAATTCGTGATTCCACAGATGGAAAATATTACCGGCTCGAAGGAACTCCGGAATAAGATTCTGTTTACCTTTGCCCTGCTCATTGTCTACCGGCTGGGTATTCATATCCCGGTCCCGGGGGTGAACGGGGAAGCCGTAGCCGATTTTTTCGCCAGTGCCTCCAACACCCTGTTCGGGATGTTCGATATGTTCTCCGGAGGCGGCCTGAGCCGATTGTCCGTGTTCGCCCTGGGGATCATGCCCTACATCTCGGCCTCCATTATTTTGCAGCTGCTGGTGGTGGTTTCTCCGGAGCTGGAGCGCTTGCAAAAGAAAGAAGGTGAAGCCGGCCGCAAAAAGATTACCCAGTACACGAGGTACTTGACGGTTTTGATCACCTTTGTCCAGGGAACAGGGATCGCCATCGGCCTGCAGAACATGACCAGTCCAACCGGGGTCGCGGTCGTGCCGGACCCGGGTTTGGCCTTTGTCTTCGTCACGGTCATCACCCTGACCACGGGCACCTGCTTCATCATGTGGCTCGGGGAGCAGATCACCTCAAGGGGGATTGGAAACGGGATTTCCCTGATCATCTTTGCCGGTATCGTGGCCCGGCTTCCAGGGGCCTTGATGAAGACCATCAGGCTGCTCGGGACCGGCGAGATGACCATCTTCGTGGTCATCATTATCCTGGCCCTGATGCTTGGGGTTTTGGCCTTTATCTGCTTTATGGAGACGTCGCAGCGCAGGATTCCTATTCAATACGCGAAACGGATGATGGGCCGGAAACTCTATGGGGGGCAAACCACTCATTTACCGCTTCGGGTGAATACCGCCGGGGTCATTCCTCCGATATTCGCCTCCTCTATCTTGATGTTTCCAGGGACCATCTCCAATTTCTCCCAGGTGGAATGGCTTCAGCAGATCTCAGCCTATTTCCGGCCGGGATCACTGCCCTACAGCCTCCTTTTTGTCGGGCTGATCATCTTTTTCTGTTTTTTCTACACCGCGATCATTTTCGATCCCAAGGATATTGCCGAAAATCTAAAGAAGCAGGGCGGCTTTATCCCAGGAATACGCCCGGGACGGCACACCAAAGAATACATCGACAAGGTCCTGTCCCGGATCACCTTGTGGGGTTCGCTCTATATCGCGGCCATTTGCGTTTTGCCCATGCTCTTGATCAATAAGCTCAATGTCCCCTTTTATTTCGGGGGCACGGCGCTTTTGATCGTGGTCGGGGTGGCCATCGATACCATGAATCAGATCCAGTCCCACCTGATCAGCAATCAGTATGAAGGCCTCATGCAAAAGGGAAAATTAAAGGGTAGACTCTAAATCCAGTTTTGCCCCTTGGACGACGTCCAGGGGGACAGAGGTCAGTGGTCAGAGGTCAGTGGTCAGAAGTCAGCCCTGCCGCTGGCCGCAGACGCCCAGTTTGATCAAAAAAGAAAAATCAAGTTTCATACGAGTAAGACCAAAGAATTACAGGAATAAAAAATCGCTTGAAGCGTTCACTCAAGACTTTTTGCAGATGCGTCTGGGAAAACTGAATTTTAGATATGCGGAGTTGATTATGAAAGTACGTCCATCGGTTAAGAAAATATGTCCGAAATGCAAGGTCATCAAGAGACGGGGCGCCTTGCGGGTCATTTGTGACAATCCCAGGCACAAACAACGCCAGGGCTAGGGCTGTCCTTGTCAAGAACAAGGTTCACGAATCTTTATCACTAATATAATTAACTATATCCAGTTTTGCGGCTTCGGACCTGTTTTCAGGTCCGAAGC
>JAIPER010000285.1 GCA_021737115.1 Desulfohalobiaceae bacterium | reverse complement strand
TGTATCTGTTTTCTCTCATGCTCCTGGTCTGGGTCCTGTGCTTTTCACAGGAGATCTTCGGGGCCAGGCGGTGGATCAGCCTGGGGGGCTTTAGTCTGCAGCCCACTGAAATCGCCAAGCTGAGCGTCCTGATCATGGCAGCCCATAGTATTTCCCGCCTGCAGGGCAGGATCGACTGGGGTGATCTGTGGAAACTGCTCCTGCTGGTTCTGGTCCCGGCCGGTCTCATCATTTTGCAGCCGGATTTAGGCTCGGGGCTGAATCTTTCGTTGATCATGGCCAGTATGCTCTTGTACAAGGGCTTGGAGAAAAGGGTCTTCAGGATTCTGTGTCTGGCCCTCCCTCTGACCCTTCCCTGGGGATGGTTTTTCTTGAAAGGGTACCAGAAACAGAGGATCTTGACCTTTTTGCACCCGGAACAGGATCCCCTGGGGGCCGGCTATAACATCATTCAATCCAAAATTGCCATCGGTTCCGGCGGGGCCTGGGGAAAGGGATTTCTAGAGGGCACCCAGAGTCAGTTGATGTTCCTGCCTGAAAAGCATACCGATTTTGCCCTGGCTGTATTCGGGGAAGAGTGGGGTTTTTTTGGTTGCCTCACACTTTTGACCCTGTTTTGCCTCTTTTTATATCAGATTCTATGCGTGGTCGAAGATTCCAAGGACAGTTTCGGCCATTATCTGGTTTGTGGGATTTTTTTCTACTTTTTCTGGCAGATACTGATCAATATGGGCATGGTCCTTGGTCTGATGCCCATCGTTGGGATCCCCCTGCCTTTCTTGAGCTACGGTGGAACCTCCACGGTCATCAATTTCTGCCTCCTGGGGCTGGTGTTGAATGTCTCCATGCGCAGGTTTGTTTTCAGGCAGTATTAATTAGTGATTGGACGAAAACTCACCCATCTACTTCGTCACTGCTAAATTTTGAAATCCTCATGTATTGGAATACACTGCGGTTTCAAAATTTATTGTTCCTCGTATCTGGGCAAGTTTACGACCAATCACTGTTATCGTTCAGAGACTAATTAGAATGAGCGGGCCGCGATCCAGCTGCCGGCGATGAATGTCCCCAAAGAGCTGCCGAGATTGGCCAGGACCACCACCAGAAGTATCCGGCAGACCGGATTCAGCCAAAACAGCCGCAGGGAGCCGAGAGCTTTGGGGAGATTTTCCAGATCGGCCACCTTGGGTTTCTTGACCCAGGCCTGGACGAGTCCGCTTACCCAGCCCGCGGCTATGGTCGGATTGAGGCTGGTCAGCGGGGCGGCCACGAAGGCGGCGATGATGGTCAGCGGGTGGGCCAGGGCCAGGGTGACCCCTAAGGCCGAGAAGAAGCCGTTGATCAGGATCCAGATGGAGATCGATTCGATAGAGTGCCGGGCCCCGCCTTTGAAGAATCCGAAAATGAGCAAGAGGACTATGACAATGGGAATGGCCCACTTCAGAACAACCGGCAGGATCGATCTTGGGGGCAGGGTCAGCAACGGGCGGACATCGATCTCTGTATGGATGTTTGTGCAGATTCCATTGACATGGCCGGCGCCGACAATGGCCACCACCTTTTTGCCAGGTGCGTTTTGTATCCTGTCAGCCAGGTAGAGATCTCTTTCGTCGATGAGCCTTTTCTTGATTTCCGGGAAAGCCTTGGACATTTCCTCCATGATCACTTCCAGCTGATCTTTGCCTTTGAGCGCCTCAATGGTTTTTTCATCGAGGTCATCCGTGCCGAATGAGTTCCAGACAAGCTGAAAGAGCAGTTTGAGCCTCTGCCATATGGAAAGGTAGCCCCAGACCCTCTTGAGGGTGATGTTCACATCACGATCAGCCAGGATCAGCTCGGCCCCGACTTTTTCAGCCTGCTGAATACCTTCCACCATCTCGGCTCCGGGAGTGATGCCCAGCTTTTTGCCTATTTTTTTGTAAAAGGAGGACATGATCAGCTGGACAAGGAGGAAAAGGGCTTTCTGTTCTTTGACGATCTTAAAGATATCCATCTGCCGCCAATTTTCATGCTGGACTATGGCTTTGTACCTGGAGGGGCAGAGTTCTACACAGACTGAATCCGGCTGGATTCTCTGGATAACTGTCCGAACATCCCTTACGCTCTGATGGGAAACATGGGCCGTTCCCACCAAGTATATTTTTTTCCCCTCTGTCTCAATTTCAGTAACAGAGTCAGGGAGTTGGTCTTGGTTTTCCTGCATGTTCCTTTCGTTTTCCTGGTGATGGGTTTCCAGATAAAAAATTCTCCAAAAAAAAAGGTTACAGAGCAAGTCTGTAACCTTATGTATTCTCTGGCGGAGCTGACCGGACTCGAACCGGCGGCCTCCGGCGTGACAGGCCGGCGTTATAACCAACTTAACTACAGCTCCTTGCTCTTGCCTGGTGGGCGGAACAGGGCTCGAACCTGTGACCCCCGGCTTGTAAGGCCGATGCTCTCCCAGCTGAGCTACCCGCCCAAACAAGAAATGTAATTTATCCGTTTCCTGTTTGCTTGTCAATAAGAAATTTGGATGGAACGCAAATTTCAATTCCCCTGAAGCACGTCTCGAATCGTCTCCTGCATTCGGGCGACTGTATCCAGGGGAGCGGAGGAATTGCGGATCGGCCTGCCGACAACGATATGATCACAGCCGTTTCGAAAGGCCAGGCCAGGATCCACGGTTCTTTTTTGATCGTCGGTCTCCGTGTTGCTGATCGGTCGGACACCGGGGGCCACAATACACAGTCTTTCCCCTAAGCTAGCCCTGATTCCCGGGGCTTCAAGTCCGGATGAGACCACTCCTTTGCAGCCGATCTGCAGGGCCCGTTTGGCCCGGCTCAGGACCAGTTCTTCAGGGGTGCAGGAGAATCCCAGACTGGACAAATCCCCCTGGTCCAGGCTGGTCAAGGCTGTGACGGCGAGGATTCTTTCCGGTCCGCCCGCTTTGACCGCGGCTTCGAGGATGGCGTCGTTGCCATGGACGGTGATCAGGGAAACATTTTTGTCTACCGTCTGCCGCACGGCCGAATAAACGGTCCGGGGGACATCGAAGAACTTGAGATCAAGCATGACTTCATGTCCCTGGTCGATGATCCAGTCCACAATCGAAAAGCCCCCGGCCAGGAAAAGTTCCAACCCGACCTTGAAAAACCCGATGCGGCCGCCCAGTCTGTGGACCCAGTCTTGCGCTTTATCCGGAGACTTCAGATCAAGAGCAAAAATTATACGCTTTTCCAGGGGTATATCTTTAGATGGACCCCCGGCATCCATCGGAGAGTGTTGCATCTGTTTCCAAGCGTTTAGTATCAGGGATGAATCCTGTCCCTGGTTCTATTCACGTGTTTTCAAATAAGGTACCGAAAATTTAGTACAAATTTTATCTTACGGGCAAGAGCTCTGATTTTGGGGTAACGGCTAAGCGTACAGGGCAAAACAGCTTGCCTTTGACAGCCAACGTAGGCAAAAGTTTTGTGCTTGTAAAGCAAGGATAACAATCAGCAGATTTTTTTCCCAAAAAAAATTCCTTGACTTCTAACGCTTTTAATTTAATTTTACCGCATGTGTGTTGACTGTTTTGTTTGTTATATCTGGAAAATTTTTTTTACCAGAAGGACGTAACAGATATTGGGGTGGAACCCATTTGTTCCAAAATCCATTTTTCTCACAGGAACGTAAATGGACGACGTGAAACTGGCTGCAATACAAGACATCGTGATAACAATCAGAAAACTGGTCAGTGCGGTGCACTTAAGCTCATCCCGGATGAAAAAGAAGTCGGGTCTGACCGGGCCGCAGGCTGAGGCCTTGCGGATACTGGCCAAAGACGGACCACTCTCCAGCGCCGCCTTGAGCCGGAAACTTTTCGTGACCCCGTCGAATATCACCGGGATTATCGACAGGTTGGAGAAAAAGGGGTTAGTGGAACGGATCAGGGGGACCAAAGACAGACGGATCAGCCAGCTCAAGATCACCGATGCGGGCAGTGAATTGAGCGAGTCTCTGCCTTCCAGCCTGGAGGGCACTCTCATCAACGGCCTCCTGGACATGGAGGTGGAGGAGATCCGGGAGCTGGGAAGTCATTTGAAAAAAATCCCGGAGCTTCTCCAGCTGCCGGATTCCGCCCCTCAAGTGTTGACCGTAGAGAGTCCGCCCCATTTTGTTGAAGGGGCGGAAAAGAAACGGGTGTTCTCAGACTGACGCCTGTTTCCGGGCCAGGACCCAGGCCCACTTCATGTCTCCGTTGCGGCAGCAGTCGAGTTTGAGCTGCCAGCGGCGTTGTAAATACTCGAAATCTTCGGTGGAAAACCGTTGACAGAATTCCTGCCTGTTTTTTTCCAGCTTGTGGAGTTGGTCTTCAAGCAGCCTGCTCAGAAGCTCGCTTTTATCCTCTACATCGACCTCGCTGAATCCGGCCCCGGAGACGATGTCCTCGTACTGAGAGAGTTCCGGAAGGGGATACCCGGATTCTTCGACATACTCTTCAAAGAGCCGGCTGCCCCGCCCCTGCCGTCTGGCATAGTCGGTGATCGAGAGATGGCCTCCCGGAGCCAGCCAATGGTAAAATTTATTAAAAAGCTTCTCTTTTTCCGGGACATGCAGCAGGGTCTCCCGGCTCCAGATCACGTCAAAGGACTCAGGCGCAAAGTCGAGGGCGTGGATATCTCCCTGGATGAAGTCCACTCCGCTGATGCCTTGCTCCTGTTGCCGTTTCCTGGCCAGGTCGACGATCTCTTCGGTGAGGTCGACCCCGGTGATCCGGGCCTGGTGCTCCCTGGCCATCAAAAAGGCCGCTCCCCCGAGTCCGCAGCCCACGTCCAGGACCTTGAGTCCCTTTGGCCAATCCATCCTCTTGATGAGTTCCCGGGTGACTTCGGGTTCTCCATATCCCAGAAAACCGTACCCGAATATCCATTCATAGCGCAGGATACCGGTCGTGGAGTATTGTGCTTCGCTTGACATGTGTTTCCTCCTATATTTGTGTTTGCGGCGTCATCTCCGAAAGGGTTTTTGAGCGGTTGACAGGGTCGACCCTTTGGCCTGGAGGCAGGGCTGGTATGAACCCAGATCGGGTTGGTGTAGGCCTTTTTGCCGAGGATATCAGCGACCACCAGGGAGTACCAGGTATCCTCCCCGGGCCTGGGCCGAAAGGTGACTGTCTTTCTTTGCTCCATGCTTTTGATCTGCTCAGAAGCAATGATTTGTCCCTTTTCAATCAGATCCACCCGGGCCAGTCCGTTGACTGCCAGGACTTCAAATCCGAGTTCCAGGGGATGGC
>JAIPER010000284.1 GCA_021737115.1 Desulfohalobiaceae bacterium | reverse complement strand
CCGAGCGCTTCCCGGCCGCATTTCCCAGCAGATACAGGCGGTTTCCGAAATGAAACTTGCCGGAGGGAAATTTCTCCAGAATTTCCAGATCGGCCAGGGTATGGACGATATTGAAGACCGTGCTCTTGTTGAGGTCGAGTTGTCGCAAAAGGTCGCTGACCCCGAGGGGTTCCCGGGATTGATAGAGAACCTCCAGGATCTGTAAGCACTTGTCGATGGCTGGAACGCGTTTGAATGAGGACGACATTTTGTTCTCCATAGGAAACGATTGTCCTCTATGCTAAACTAGCTACATTTTGACTGTCAAGTCCTTGCTAGTGATTTTTTGGTTATGACAACCAAAAAATGACAAGATTTATGAATCCTGCTATTGGATGGTTTATTGCAGACAATACAACAAAGGAGGAGTTCATGAAAGAGGTGGTCATCGCCAGTGCCTGCCGCACGCCGATCGGGGCCTTTGGCGGGACGCTGAAGGACCTAAACGGAGCCGAACTGGCCGCCGTCACCATGCAGGAGGCCGTCAAAAGGGCGGGAATCGATCCCTCGGGGATCGATGACGTCCGCTACGGTTGTTGCCTGGAGCATCACGACACCCTGAACGTGGCCCGGGTGGGTGCGCTTATGGCCGGAATCCCGGACCATGTGCCCGCGGTCACTATCAATCGAGTCTGCATCTCCGGCATGGAGGCCGTGATCTCCGGCCTGGCCATGATCCGGGCGGGGATGGCCGATGTGATCCTGGCCGGTGGCGTGGAGCACATGTCCGGAGTGCCGTATACGGTTCCCAGGGCCCGCTGGGGCTGCCGGCTCCAGGACCAGAGCTTTGTGGACGCCATGATCCATGCCCTGCACTGCGGTTCACATTTGCTGCCGCTGGATGAAGAGGCACCGCTGGACACGAACCAGGCCCCGGCCCGACAGCTGCTGGGCAAACCCTACATCATGGGCCACACCGCGGAGTTCGTGGCCCAGAAGCTGGGCATCACCCGGGAGGAAATGGACGAAGTGGCCCTGCGCAGCCAGAACAATGCCGAACGCTCCACCCGGGACGGCTCCTTTGCCGGGGAGATCGTCCCGGTTCAGGTGCCCCGCAAGAAGAAAGATCCGTATGTCTTCGATAAAGACGAGCATTTCCGGCCGGGGCTGACCATGGACCAGCTGCAGAAGTTGCCCCCGGCCTTCGTGCCCAAGACCGGAAAGGTCACGGCAGGCAATGCCAGCGGCATCAACGACGGCTCAGCCGGCATGGTCATCCTGTCCGCGGAAAAGGCCGCGGAGCTCGGCCTGCAGCCTCTGGCCAGGATCCGGGCCGTGGGACGGGGGGCCTGTCATCCCGCAATCATGGGCTTGTCCCCTGTGCCGGCGGTCCAAGACCTCATGAAGCGCAGCGGCTTGCGCATCCCGGATTTCGAGCGTGTGGAGGTCAACGAGGCCTTTGCCGCCCAGTACATCGGCTGCGAGAGGGAGCTGGGACTGAACCGGGAGATCACCAATGTCAACGGATCAGGCATCGGTCTGGGACACCCTGTAGGAGCCACGGGCTGCCGGATCATGGTCACCCTGCTGCACGTCTTGAAAGCAAGCGGCAAGAATCTGGGATTGGCCACCCTGTGCGGCGGCGGGGGAGTGTCCATGGCCTGCGCCCTTGAGATGCTGTGAACCGGTTTCCGGAACCTGCCGCGTCTTTCAGAAATCAGGGCTGGAGCGCAATTTCAGACTTCGTATGTCCGGTCCTGTACTGAAGTTTGGTAACAAACGTTCGCCAAGCCTCACTTGATAAAAAGGGAAAAATCATGATCAAGCACTTTCAAACCCACAGGCCCGAGGTCATGGGCAGCGACTGGATGGTCACAGCCGACCATCCCCTGGCGTCCCGGGCCGGGGCGGCGGTTCTGGAATCGGGCGGCAACGCGGTGGACGCGGCCGTGGCCGCCAATCTGGTTTTGAGCGTGGTCCGGCCGCACATGTGCGGCTTCGGGGGCGACCTCTTCGCCCTGGTCTACCTGGACGGACCCGGGCAGTTGCGGGCCCTGAACGCCAGCGGCCGGGCCCCGGGAGAGGCCGCTATCGAGGCCTTTCAGAGCCGGGGGCTGGACAGTATCCCGGAGAGCGGCGTCCTGACCGGGACCGTGCCCGGGGCGGTCTCCGGCTGGCAGGAGCTTTTGTCGAATTACGGGACCATGAGCCTGGACCGGCTTTTGCCTGAGGCCATCCATTACGCGGAAAACGGCTTTCCCGTGTATGAGGAGCTGAGGCAGGCCATCGCCTTCCGGCAGCCCCTGCTGGAGCGGCAGGAGGCGGCTGCAGGGATCTTTTGCCCTAAGGGAAGGCTTCCGGCCGCGGGGGAACTCCTGGTCCAGCCCCAACTGGCCAGGTCTTACCGAGTCCTGGCGGCTGAGGGACCGGACGGCTTCTACCAGGGAGAACTCGGCCTGGCCCTGGTCAAGGCCTCCAGGGAGCGGGGCGGGCTGTTCAGCCCGGAGGATCTGGCCGGGCACCGGGCGGACTGGGTCCAGCCTTTGTCCACCGATTACCGGGGTCTTCAGGTCTGCACCCAGCCCCCCAACTCCCAGGGCCTGGCCCTGCTCATGCAGGCCAATCTCCTGGAGCACTTCGAGGCGGCCGGGCTTGGGCCGGACCGGGCCGAGCTCATCCATCTCATGGTCGAGGCCAAGAAGCTGTGCTTCGCGGACCGGGACCGCTACGTCTGCGATCCCGCCTTTCATGACATTCCCATTCGCCAACTCCTGGACAAGGACCTGGCCCGGAAGCGGGCCGAAGGCATCGATCCGGGCCGGGCGGCCGAAAGCGTATCCCCGGGACGATTCACCAAAGGCGGCCAAGACACGGTCTTCCTGGCCGTGGCGGATGGCCAGGGCAACAGCATCAGTCTGATCCAGAGCATCTACGAGCCCTTCGGCAGCTGCCTCATGGTCCCGGAAACCGGGATGTTCCTGCACAACCGGGGCCGGGGGTTTTCCCTGGACCCGGACCATCCCAATCGTTTGGAGCCCGGAAAACGGCCCTTTCACACCCTGCACCCGGCCATGATCCTCAGGGACGGCCGGCCCTTGATCGTCCTGGGCAGCCCGGGGGCGGACGGGCAGACCCAGACCGTGATCCAGCTGATCGCGGCTCTGATCGATTTTCAGGCCAGGCCCCAGGAGGCGGTGGAGGCGCCCCGCTGGCGCTCGGAAGCGGACGGCAGCCTGCTCCTGGAAGGCCGCTTTCCAAAAGCCGCCCTCCAGACCCTTAGCTCCCTGGGCCACCGGGTCACGGTCCTGGACGACTACGACGGAGTCATGGGCAGCTCCCAGGTCATCGCCATCGACCGGGAGAGGGGGGTCTTGTCGGCCGGGGCCGACCCCAGGCGACAGGCCTATGCCATCGGCCGGTGACGGCTGTAACAGATCCACCGTGTATCCACAGCAGATGACAAGCAGTCGCGGGATTACTCTGATCCGTGTTGCTTGGTTATTCTTGGGTAACTATTTGAAATTATATATACTTACGGGAGGAATAAATTGCAGGGTCTCCGAAACATACGGCATCGACTACCAAGATGCCGAATAATGAAAAACCTCAATTTATGACGACCGTAAGTATTAAAGGAGGAAGACATGTCGCTCTATCAAAGCGTATCCGAAGACGAGGCGACCGGGAAGGTCAAGGAGGTCTATGAAGACATCAAGGCCACCAAGGGCATCGATTTCGTGCCCAATTTCTGGAAGAGCCTCTCCATCAACCCCGATCACCTGGAAGCGGTCTGGCAGAAGCTCAAGGCGATCATGAAGCCGGGAAAGCTGGATCTCAGGACCAAGGAGATCATCGCCCTCTCTGTGTCCATCGCCAATAACTGCCGCTACTGAATCCACTCCCACAGCGCCGCCGTGAAGCGGCTGGGACTGGACAACGAGGCTATCGGAGAGATCGTGGCCGTGGTCGATCTGTTCGCCGGCACCAACTGTATCGCCAATGCCTACCAGGTGGAACCGGACGTGAGCCCGGAGCCGTAAGTATACGCAGGCGTAAATACAGGGACCTTGCAATGCCAGGAGCGTGTTCGCTGCCGGGAGCGGAAACGACGCTGAAAAATACTGGATTCAGGTCCAGGCCTGCAGGAAACCCGGGCTGTCCTCCTTGATTTCGACACCCTTGAACCCGGCGCCGGCCGCTTTCCGGAAACGCCTCAGGATATCGACCTCTTGGAAGAGCAGAGTCAGGTTGGCGCTGAATCTGAGCATAGGACCAGACAACCGGGTTCAAGGGAGCCTGCGCCGGTCACGGTCTTGCCGGCGATCCCTCATCTGGGGCCCTGGGACCTTCCGGAGACTTCAAGGCTGCACTTGCTGAAGTCGACCGGTTTCTTGCATTTGGGGCAGGTGTGCGGTTTGTTGAATTCGTCGGAGAATATTTCCAGTTCCTCGCCGCATTCAGGGCAGTTGCAGGTGAAGGCGCTGAGGCTCTTGAAGGATTGAAAGCCCGGGCAATGCTGCGGTGTGGAGGCTTGTTCCATGGGCATGGTCTTCTCCTTTGCCTGTTCTGGTTTGTCGTCAAATGAAAATCTTTAAGGGCCGTGCCGGGACCTTTTCAGGAAAACCGGCTTTGCGGGCTATTCTACCAAGGCCGTCCTGGAATATCAAGAGAGGGTTTCGGCTGCGGCTGCGCGGGCTAATCCCAGGCAAAAGAAAGCAGGGGTTCGCCCACGGATCACACGGATTGACACTGATATTTCAAAAATAAGGCCTGTCCGGGTTGATCCTGGGGATCCAAAAAGGTTCACCATTTCCCGGCGATCCGGGTGCAGACGGCCCAGGCCAGGGCGAAGACGATGTCCGGGGCCAGGTGCGCGGAGATGGTCTTGTCGTAGAGGAGCCGTGCCTCCGGGGGGAAATCCTCGTCCCCTTCAAAATAGAGCACCGCCACCGGGATCCGGGGCGCGACCCAAAAACGAAAAGCCAGGTCGGCCATGTCCAGCGGACTGCCGTGGAGTTCCCGGCACTGCCGCCCGAAGGCCTGCAAGTCGTCTGCGAAGCGCCGGCTGACCAGATGGGTGGGTATGGCGTGGGGGCCGCGGAAGAAGGTGGTCCCGCCGGGCAGGTCTTTCTCGGAGATCCATTCCCCGGCCGGGTCCGTCTCCCTGGCCCCCAAGAGGTAGTGGACCATGAACAGGGACAGGTATTCATGGACAGGCCCCTCCCTGCCGCCGGTCGGTTCGATTTGGCCTTTTCCCGGTTCGATAGCGTAGTCATCCCCCCA
>JAIPER010000283.1 GCA_021737115.1 Desulfohalobiaceae bacterium | reverse complement strand
CCCATCTACTTCGTCACTGCAAAATTTTGAAATCCTCATGTATTGGAATACACTGCGGTTTCAAAATTTATTGTTCCTCGTATCTGGGCAAGTTTACGTCCAATCACCGTATTTCGTTCAGACACTAGTTAGCCCCGGCGCGGTCAGAGTTGATCTTCAGCCCGGAGTATGGCATGTAAGCGCCCTGTGCCGGTTTCATAGTAAATAATCCGATCGATGGCAAACCGCTGCAAACAGGGCGGCGGTTGAGCCGATCCCGAAAACACGAATATCGAACAGTATCATATACCAATGTTTGAAAAATGTCATCTTTTGGGAAAATGTCATAATTGGGAGATTGTTCTTTATTCGCATATTCAAAAAACGCTATCAACCGCCGACCGCCGGTCTCTAGATACGGAGTAAATCATCGATGTTCCATGATCCCGACCTCGAAACCCTGCCCAGGGAAGATCTAAAAAAACTTCAGCTGTCGAGGCTGAAGGATCTCGTCTTGCGTACCTATCACAACGTTGTCTTCTACCGGAACAAATTGGAGGAGCTGGACTTCAGACCCGAGCACCTGCGTTCCCTGTCCGACATCAGGCACCTGCCTTTCACTGAAAAACAGGACCTGAGAGACCATTTTCCCTATGGATTACTGGCCCTGCCCAGGGAGAACGTGGTCCGGATCCATGCCTCTTCCGGCACTACCGGAAAATCTACGGTTGTGGGCTATTCCCGGCGGGATGTCCGGAACTGGGCCGGGCTCATGGCCAGGTCCCTGGCCGCGGCCGGGGTCTCTTCCAGGGATATCGTCCATAATGCTTACGGTTACGGTCTTTTCACCGGCGGTCTGGGGGTCCATTACGGTGTTGAAGAACTGGGCGCAACCATTCTTCCGATTTCCGGGGGCGGGACAAAACGCCAGGCTATGCTGCTCAAAGATTTCGGCCCCACAGTCCTGACCTGCACTCCATCCTACGCCCTGCACCTCTATGAAGTGGCCAGGGAAGCAGGGATCGAGTTCAGGGACCTCGGCCTGCATACCGGGATTTTCGGAGCCGAACCCTGGACCGATGAAATGCGGCTGGAGATAGAAGCCAAACTCGGCCTCAAGGCCTTAAACATATACGGACTGTCCGAAGTCATGGGCCCGGGCGTGGGACAGGAATGCGAGGCCGGCCATCAAGGCATCCATATCTGGGAAGACCATTTCCTGGTGGAGATCATCGATCCCAGGACCAGGGAGAACCTGCCTCCAGGCCAAACAGGGGAGTTGGTCCTGACCACGCTGACCAAGGAGGCCCAGCCCCTGATACGCTACCGCACCAGGGATCTGGCCTCATTGATCGACACTCCCTGTTGCTGCGGCCGGACCCATACCCGCATCTCCAGGATCCTGGGACGCTCCGACGACATGTTGATCATTCGCGGGGTTAACGTCTTCCCCTCCCAGATCGAGGGGCTGCTCATCGAGACCGAGGGCTTGACCCCCCATTACCAGCTCATCCTTGGCCGGGAAAAATCCATGGATACCCTGGAGATCCGGGTGGAAGTCGATGAAAGCATCTTTTCCGATGAAATCAAACATCTCCAGAGGCTGGAGCAAAAGATAAAGAACAATATCAAAGAATTCCTGGGCGTCACCGCCGGCATCAAGCTGGTTGAACCACGGTCCCTGGACCGCTCTGAGGGCAAGGCCCAACGCATCCTGGATCTCAGGGGCTGAGCCCGGGAACAGCTGCAGAATTGCTCCCCACGACTTTTCACTTTACGAATCCGGAGAAATGTGCTCAAATTCATGTCGGAAGTAAGCGGAACATAAGTATTTTCAAGCGGTCTTTTCTGGCATGGATAATTTCAAGCCTTGGAGAAAATTATATGAAAGTCGAGCAGTTATCCGTTTTTCTGGAAAACAGGGCCGGCCGGCTGTCCGAAGTCACCGGGACCCTGGCCCGGACCGGGGTAAACATCCGGGCTCTGTCTTTGGCCGATACCTCTGACTTCGGCATACTCCGGCTGATCGTGACCGACCACGAAAAAGCCAAGCAGGCTCTCAAAGAAAACGGGTTCACCGTAGGCAGAACCACTGTGGTCCCGGTGGAAGTCGCGGATGAACCCGGCGGGCTGGACGCCATCCTGAAGATCCTCAGCAACAACGGGATAAATGTTGAATACATGTATGCCTTTGTGCAGCAAAGCGGAAAAAACGCCGTGCTTATCTTCCGCTTCGACAGGACGGATCAGGCTATCGATATCCTGCAGCAGCACCATATCAAGGTCTTGACCGGGGACGAACTCTACCACATTTAGAATTGAAAAACGATCTTGGAGTTCTGTCGATCCGAATGCTGTATTACAAGGCTTGTGCGGATTGTGTTTTTTTCAATTCTAAATATATATAAATGGCTTATATCTCAATACTCCAGGATCCCGGCATCCCAGCCCGGCTGCAGCAGGGATTCATGAAAAGGGCCGATTCCCTCCCGAACCAATCTCAGGAATAGACGCCTGGGGATCTCCCTGGACCCGAAGCGCAGCATATGTGCGGTGGTCTGCTGACAGTCCAGGAGCAGGAATCCCTTTTTTTCCAGGAGATGCATCAATCCGGCCAGGGCCGCCTTGGAAGCGTTGCTCACCCTGTAAAACATCGACTCTCCGAAAAAGATCCGGCCCAGAGCCACTCCGTACACCCCGCCGACAAGCCTTTTCCCCTGCCAGGCCTCCACCGAGTGGGCATAGCCCAGTTTATGCAGCCTTGTGTAGGCCTCTATCATCTCGGGGACGATCCAGGTACCGCTGCTTCCCTTTCGCTCCACCCCGGCGCAGGACCGTATGACCTGTGAAAAATCCGAATTCACAGTCAGGACAAACGGTTTCTGCCCGAGTTGACGCTTCAGTCTGGAGGGAATGCGAAATTCCGAAGGTTTCAGGATCAGCCTTGGATCCGGAGACCACCAGAGTATGGGGCTGTTTTCATCAAACCAGGGGAATATCCCCCTGGAATAGGCGGCAAGGAGGCGTTCAGGCCTCAGGTCTCCGCCGACGGCCAAAAGATCCCCGCAGTCCTCTCTAAAAGGATCGGGGAACAAATACCGCCTGCGTATCTCCTTGAGGTCCATGATTGCTCTTTGATAAATCAACGAGGATCAGTCTCGTTGTTTTTGTAAACGAATTCCCACTGGAAAACTGTAAGCAGCGGCAGGTATCAAGTCAAGCCGGAACTGAATTTCGGTTTTCAAAACAAGACAGACTTGACAAGCATTGAATCACGGAGCAAAACAGGATTTTTGAAGATAAGGAGGAAATAATGCTCAGCAGAGATGAAGCCCTGTCTTTACTTGATACCTTCGCGCATAGAGGCTCCCAGCTGCATCACGCCCTGGAGACGGAAGCCGTCATGCGGGGTCTGGCCCGGAAGATGGGTTATGATCAGGACCTCTGGGGATTGACCGGGCTTTTGCACGACCTGGATTTTCCGCAAACCAGGGACAATCCTTCTGAACACGGTCCACTGGGCGCCAGGGAACTCGAGGGGAAACTGCCTCCGGAAGCCCTGCAGGCCATCAAGGCCCACAATTCCGAATATACCGGGGTCAAACCCGAAACCCCCCTCGATTTCGCCCTGCGCTGCGGAGAAACAGTCACCGGACTGGTCTCGGCCAACGCCCTGGTCCGGCCCCAAGGCCTGGCCGGGATGAAGCCCAAGAGCCTGAAGAAGAAAATGAAGGACAAGAGTTTCGCGGCCAATGTCAGCCGGGAGAGAATCAATGAATGTCAACAGCTGGGCCTGGAAACCGGAGAATTTTTCCAGATCGCCATCGAGACCATAGAGGAAATTGCCGAACAGGTCGAGCTGTAGGCCGGAAACGGCCCGGACAACATCTTGCCCCGTCTGTTTCCGGCTTGCTCAGTCGGCCCCGTCGATGATCGCTTCGTGATCCTCGATCAAGGACCTGTCTCTGGAGCGGATGTATTCCAGATCGGCCAGTGATCTCAGATCGGCCCCTTTGAAAAAGAGCCCGGCCAGCTTTTGCTTGCGTGTCGACTTTAATCCGTCCACACACAAGAGATGGGCCATGACCGCGTCCGTGGCCATTTCCACCAGTCTCCCGGCGTGCAGTTCCTGAAAGACATGGTCATGTTCTTCCTTGATCACGGCCACGCCCTGTTCCAGCCGGCTGCGCAGTACTCTGGCCTGGGCCATCAGGCCGGATACGGCTTCGAAATCATATTGATTCTCGTAATCGTCGAGCAAATCAAAGACCACCCCGGTCATGACCGCGCCGATGGCCGCCACGACCTGGAGCTGGGTCGTGCCTTCGTAGATATTGGTGATCCTGGCGTCCCGGGTGTATCTTTCCACGTCGAAATCTTTGGTATAGCCGACGCCGCCATGAATCTGCAGGGCGTCGTAGCTGACCCGATTCGCACTCTCCGAGGCCCGGCCCTTGACCATCGGGGTCAACAGGGAGGCGTAGCGGGTGTATTTCTTGACATCCGCCCTGAGTTCGCCTTTACGGTCGGGGTCTTTCTCCACTCGCTCTTCAAGGCCTTCCGCGATATCGACCACCCTGGAGGTCTCATACAAGAGGCTGCGGCAGGCCTCGATTTCCACCTTCATCTCAGTGAGCATCTCGTAGACCGCGGCAAAGCTTCGAATGGGCTGCCTGAACTGGATACGTTCGGAAGCGTATTTGGCCGCGGCCCGATAGGCGGCTTCAGCTATGCCTACGGCCTGGGCGGCCACCCCGAGTCTGGCCCCGTTCATCAGAGACATGGTGTACTTGATGAGCCCCATCTTCCGCCGGCCCAGCAATTCGACCGGGGCGTGGTCGAACTGGATCTCGCAGGTCGGAGAACCGTGTATTCCCAGCTTGTCCTCGATGCGTCTGATCTTCATCTTTTCGTCCCGTTCATAAATGAAAAGGGACAGGCCCCGGCCGCCGCTGCTGCCCGCTTCCGACCTGGCCATGACCAGGGAGATATCGGCACAACCATTGGTGATGAATCGTTTCACCCCGTCAAGGTACCACTGCCCGTCATCCTCCTGAACCGCCTTGAGCCTGACGGCCTGCAGATCCGAGCCGGCGTCCGGCTCGGTCAGGGCCATGGCCCCGCTGGCTTCACCCGAACAGAACCTGGGGAGATACTTCTTTTTCTGCTCTTCGGTCCCGAACTTGCTGATCGTGTCCGCGATCTCCTGGAGACCGAAGAGATTCATCAAGGAGGCATCGGCCCGGGAGACTATTTCAATGGCCATGGAATAGATGGTCTTTGGCATGTTGATGCCCCC
>JAIPER010000282.1 GCA_021737115.1 Desulfohalobiaceae bacterium | reverse complement strand
GAGCTTTGAGCTCCGGGGAAAATCCGGATATATTGATGTTGTTTTGCAATCCAATCAGGGGGTGAAATTAGTAACCTCGAATCCTGATGACATGTTTTCTGTTTCTACTAACAGGCAAAGGCATGCATTTAGAAAGCCCGCTGAGATTTGGGTGCCCATCCGCTATTACTTTGCTTATAATTGGGGGCTACGAATCAAGCACATGAAAAAAGAATTTTGCCCACGGATCACACGGATTAACACGGATAATGGAAAAACTTTTTTGCTGCTGTAATAAGACTCAGCAGGAAAAGGAGTCATCGCCTGCTGGCGATACCTCCAAAAGAACTGCCTTTCTGCCATACCGCATGGCGATGGCATTTGTCTGCCAGCCTCTTATTGCTGGCAGGCAAAAAGAAAACTATCCGTGTCAATCCGTGTGATCCGTGGGCAATAATCTGCTTTCTGTCATTTTCAAAGTATCCGCGGAAGACTACCGAGATTTGAGTGGGCTCAGTAAATAAAAAAACCTGCTCCGAAAAGCCGGTTTTTGACGTTCTGTGGCGGAGAGGGAGGGATTTGAACCCTCGAAGGAGTGTTAGCCCCTTACGCGCTTAGCAGGCGCGCGCCTTCAGCCAGCTCGGCCACCTCTCCATGTATCCTGAAAATGGCGTCCCCAAGGGGATTTGAACCCCTGTTACCGGCGTGAGAGGCCGGCGTCCTGGGCCAGCTAGACGATGGGGACGCTGTGTGGTGGGTCGTGCAGGATTCGAACCTGCGGCTCTCGGCTTAAAAGGCCGATACTCTACCAGCTGAGTTAACGACCCACACAAAGAGTGATATATTACGGAATAGAGAGTCGATTGTCAAGCCGGAAAATTATGGTCCAACCGGTGTCAGGGCTGACCCTCTGAAGGGTTTCCGGTGATTCGCTCCTGGCCGTTCATGTAAGGACTCAGGATTTCCGGCAGGAGGATGGAACCGTCGGACTGCTGGCCGTTTTCAATAAGTGCCAGGAGGGTCCGGCCGATGGCCAGACCGGAGCCGTTTAAGGTGTGCACGAATTCCTTTTTCCTGGCTCCGGTTGGCTGAAAGCGGATATTGGCCCGTCTGGCCTGGAAGTCTTCAAAATTGGAACAGGAGGAGATCTCCCGGTAGGTGTTCTGCCCCGGGAGCCAGACCTCGATGTCGTAAGTCTTGGCCGCGGAAAATCCCAAGTCTCCGGTGCACAGGGTGACCACCCGGTAATGGAGTCCCAGGAGCTGGAGAATGGATTCCGCATGGGAGAGAAGCCTTTCCAGTTCCTGGTAGGAAGTCTCGGGATGGGTGAACCTGACCAGTTCCACCTTGTTGAACTGGTGCTGGCGGATGAGCCCTTTGGTGTCCTTGCCGTAGGAACCGGCTTCGGAACGGAAGCAGGGAGTGAAGGCAGTGTAGGCCAGGGGCAGGTTCTCCTCCGGAAGGACTTCATCCCGGTGAATGTTGGTTACCGGGACTTCCGCGGTGGGGATCAGGTAGTAGTTCCAGCCCTGGAGTTTGAAGAGGTCCTCCTCGAATTTCGGGAGTTGCCCGGTTCCCTGCATGCTCTCCTGGTTGACGATGAAGGGAGGCAGGACTTCCAGGTAGTTGTTGTCTCTGGTTTGTATGTCGAGCATGAAGCTCATCAAGGCCCGTTCCAGTCTGGCGGCCCAACCCCAGTACAGGGTGAAGCGGCTGCCGGTGATCTTCGAACCCCGTTCGAAATCCAGACCGCCGAGTTCAGGCCCGAGTTCCCAGTGTGTTTTGGGTTCAAAGCTGAACTCGGGTTTCTCTCCCCAGGTCTTGATTTGTCTATTGTCCTCATCCGTTTCTCCTTCGGGGACGTCGGGATGAGGGATGTTGGGTATCAACATCCGAAAGTCATGGAGCTCTTCGTCGACCTTTCGCTTTTGAGCGTCAAGGTCTTTGATCTTTTGAGAAACAAGGCTGAGTTCCGCTATCTGCTCACCGGCCTCGAGGCCTTGTTTCTTCAGCTCAGCCACTTTTCCTGAAGCCTGGTTGCGGACTCTGCGCAGATCCTCGACTTCCTGGACCATGGCTCTCCTTTTATTGTCCAGGCTCAAAAAGTCGTCAATGTTGAGTCTTGTTTTCCTCTTGTCCAGAGCCTGTTGCACCAGTTCCGGGTTTTGTTGGATCAGTTTCAAGTCGAGCATGGCAGGAGCCCCTGTTGGTGTGTGTGATGGGTCTGAAAGAAATAGGGGCGTAACACTCTTGCTACGCCCCTATTAGGGAAGCCGGGCACCCAGAGGAATCTGTTACCGCTGCTCCCTCTCGGGCCTGACGGGGTTGGCAGTGCCTCTGCCGCCCGGCTTCCCTAAGATATGCTGGCGGAGAGGGAGGGATTCGAACCCTCGGTACCGCTTTAACGGCACACACGATTTCCAATCGTGCTCCTTCGGCCAACTCGGACACCTCTCCTGAAGGGCAACTGTATAGACGAAAAAACAGTCTTTGTCAAGTTCAAATTTGCGGTCGGGTCAGCTGACCCGACCGCAGATTTGGACTCTATTTATGTCAATTTCAGATACGAGCTACTCATTTTCATTCTTTTTGTCTTCTTCTGGCTGCCAACTGCAGCTGTCTTGGCTCGGTCCTCAGCCCTTGATCCCGAGTTTCGGGAATACGACCCGGACGATGAAAATCCAGGCGGCCAGGATGAGCAGCAGGGTGCCCAGGCTTTGCATATTGCTTCTCCTTGTATTCGGATTGGCCTGAAAGGCCATACCGGATTTTATAATTGTATATCGGTTCCGGTCAAACGCCTGAAGGCTTCCAGGTATCGGTCCCTGGTCTGCTCGATGATCTCCTTCGGCAGCCGGGGGGGCTTTGAGTGTTTGTCCCAGTTCTCGTTCAGCCAGTCCCGGAGGAACTGCTTGTCAAAGCTGGACTGTCCCTGACCGGGCTGGTAGCTGGACTTGGGCCAGAACCTGGATGAATCCGGGGTCAGGACCTCGTCTATCAGCAGGAGCTGGTTGTCCGCCAATCCGAATTCAAACTTTGTATCCGCGATGATCAGGCCTGCCTCTTCTGCGGCCGCTTTGGCCTGTCGGAAGATATCAAGGGACAACTCCCTGGTTTTGTCCAGAAGGGTCGGGTCGACGCTCTTCCGGGCCTGATCAAGGGTGATATTCTCGTCGTGCTCTCCGATATCGGCCTTGGTCGAGGGGGTGAAGAGGGGTTCGGGCAGGCGGTCGGATTCC
Organism: Desulfohalobiaceae bacterium; assembly: GCA_021737115.1. Taxonomy (GTDB): domain Bacteria; phylum Desulfobacterota; class Desulfovibrionia; order Desulfovibrionales; family Desulfothermaceae; genus JAABTT01. The sequence goes on along the minus strand of JAIPER010000282.1, from coordinate 2,077 downwards.
TGGAGACCGGAAGGCAGCTCATAGCCGCAGACCGTGCCTTTTTCCAGGTAGTCCTTCCAGCCGGAGCCGCTGATATACCCCCTGACGATGCACTCGATAGGCAGGGGCTCTGTCTTGCGGACAACGACCGCCCGGCCCTGGAGCTGGGCCTGGTAGGGGGCGAGGGTCCTGGGAAAATCCCTGAAATCCGTTTCCAGGAGGTGGTTCTTGACCAGGGATTCAAATTTGTTCATCCAGAAGCTGGTCAGTTGATTGAGGACCACTCCTTTATAGGGGATGGGATCAGGAAGGACCACATCAAAGGCAGACATGCGGTCGGTGGTCACGATGAGCAGGGTCTTGTCGTCCAGGCCATAGATGTCTCTGACCTTGCCCCTGGAGAGGAGGGGATACTCCTTGATATCTGTTTGGGTGACAATGTCCATAGAAATGACTCCGCTTGACTGGTTTAGTTAGATACGATTACGTATTTCAGCGCTTCTGGCGTGGGCTTCCAGACCTTCAAGCCTGGCCAGCCGGGCGATTTTTCCGGCGCTCCTGGCAAAGTAGTCTTGATCGGCTGCGATCAGGCTCGTTTTCTTGCAAAAATGCTGAACCGATAAGCCGGATGCAAATCTGGCGGTCCCTAACGTGGGCAGGACATGATTGGGACCGGCAAAATAATCGCCTAAAGACTCCGGGGTGTAATGACCGAGAAAGACGGCCCCGGCGTTCTGGATCGCTCCGATTGAGGCCCAGGGGTCCTGAATGCAGAGCTGGAGGTGCTCCGGGGCCAGTTGATTGGCCAGGGCGAGTCCGGTTGTCAGTTCCGGGACCTGGATCAGGGCCCCGAAGTTTTCAAGGGACTGAGCGGCAATCTCTTTTCTGGGCAGCACGTCCAGCTGGTGGTTCAATTCCCGGGCAACATCCTTCAAGATCCCGGGGTCAGGAGAAATGACTACAGCCGAGGCCAGGGGGTCGTGTTCTGCCTGGGACAAAAGATCGGCCGCCAGCCAGCGCGGTCTGGCCGTGGAATCGGCCAGGATGACGACCTCGCTGGGACCGGCCACCATATCGATTCCTGTCCTGGAGAGCAGCAGGCGCTTGGCGGTGGTCACGTAGATATTGCCCGGCCCGGCGATCATATCCACCCTGGGGATGGACTCGGTTCCGTAGGCCAGACCTCCGACGGCCCAGGCGCTGCCGACGGCGAAAACTTCCCTGATGCCAAGGAGATGGGCCGAGGCCAGGGTCAGAGGATTGAGACTCCCGTCTTTTCCCGGGGGCGAGGTCAGGATGATCTCCTTGACTCCGGCAACCTGGGCCGGGATGGCGTTCATCAGCAGGCTGGAGATCAGGGGGGTCTCCCCGGAGCGCCCCCCCGGGATATAGAGCCCGGCCCGGTTGACCGGATTGATCAGCTGTCCCGCGGTCAACCCGGGGGTATCATGGCTGATCCAGGACCTTTCTTTCTGGTTTTGATGAAAGGATCTGATATTCTCGGCTGCTTCCAGTATCAGGTCAAGATCTTCCCGGGAGACCTGCTCCACGGATCTGGTGCAGGTTTTTTCAGAAACCCGCAGCTGCTGCACCGAGAAGTCCGGACAGTCGAACTTCCTGTTGAAAGACACCAGAGCCTGATCCCCGCCGGTCCGAACCTCCTCCAGGATGTCCTTCACGGATTGTTCAATGCCAGGGTCTGGCTCCTGTCTGGATTCCTTCCAGGTCTCGATCGCGGGCCAGTCGGCCTTGCCCCGGTATGAAAAATATCGGCATCTCATGTTGAAAAAACTATAAACATCCGGGCCAGAAATGTCCAGGGTTTAAAAAAGTCAGCCAGCCTCAGGCATGCTTCGTATAAAATTTCATCATATCAAATACTTATATATAGGAGTAAAAAATTTCATTTCCGGTTGACAGGCCCTGGTGATTTCTGTAGAACCTCTCCTTCGCGCAATTGACATTTTCTGATTCGGCCGGCTCGAAAAAAAGTTGGCCGAAGGCCTTGACAGGGGGGAGGGAATTTGTGTATATTTCTCTTCTTCCGCAAGGGAGCGGTTCTTTGACAATTAAATAGTGAGTTGGGTTCAAGAGTTTT
>JAIPER010000281.1 GCA_021737115.1 Desulfohalobiaceae bacterium | reverse complement strand
TTCTGGCCTTGTTCGGCAGATCGGGATCGGCCAGCAGGGCCCGGCCCATGCAGACCAGATCGGCCTTGCCTTCCCTGATGATGTCTTCGGCCAAAAAAGGACCGTTGATCCTGCCCACGCACATGACCGGGATCTGAACCGCCTCCTTGATGGCCCGAGCGGAATCAACCAGACAGCCGCGGTTCATGAGCATGGGCTGGGAGATCCATTCCGGTGTTGCGTCGCATCCGGCCGAGATCTGGACCGTGTCGATCCCGGCCTGTTCCAGGAGGCGGACGATCTCGATGCTCTCCTCGACGGTGAGCCCGCCTTCCACGAATTCCTGGGCACTGATCTTGAAGGACAGGGGCAAGTCCGTCCCGACGCGCCGCCTGATCTCCCGGACGATATCCAGGGCGAATCTGGCCCTGTTGGGGATACTGCCCCCGTATTGGTCCTGCCTGACATTGGAGTACCCGGATAAGAACTGATTGACCAGGTAGCCGTGGGCCCCGTGGATCTCGATGAGATCGAAGCCGGCCTTTACCGCCCTCTCGGCCGCATCGCCGAACAGGGAGACGATACGTTCGATGCCCTCGAGGTCCAGGGGCTCAACCTCGCCTTTGATCGCTGAGCAGCGCAGGTTGGAAGGAGCGAAAGGCGGCCTGCCGATCACCTTCGGGGAGACCTGCCGCCCGGCATGGTGGATCTGGATCCCGGCCGGAATGCCCTCGCCTTTAATAACCGAGGCGATGCTTTGCAGACTCTTAATATACGTATCGTCATAGATGCGCATCTGTTGCGGTGAGACTACGCCTTCCGGGGCCACCCCCGAGGCCTCGACCATGACCAGGCCGACTCCGCCTCTGGCCCGGCGTTGATAGTAGGCCAGGGTCTGCTCGTTCGCCCGGCCCTGATCGCTCAAAAAGACCCCCATGGGGGGCATGACGATCCTGTTCTGCAACTCCAGATCTCTGATGCTGATCGGGGAAAACAGGTGCTGGAACATTTTCACCTCCCGCCTCACTCACAAGTTAATGCCTGGATTGTGTTCTGAAACCGCCGCTGCTCTACCCTCGCCACGTACCTGTTTTTACCATGCTTTCAAAGCAAGTGTCAAAATCGATTTCCTTGTCATTCTCAAATGAATCCCTTATCATTGGACGAACAAGATAAGCCCGGGCAAGAACCGAAACGCATATCGGATCTTGGTTCGAGCCTATAGGCCTTCTGGTTTGGAAATGCCTGCGAAGGACCGCGGGGTAGTGGTTTTTCCATTAACCCGTGCCTGAACGAAAACTCGTGTTTGGTCGTAAACTTGCCCAGATACAAGGAACAAAAAATTTTGAAACCGCAGTGTATTCCAATACATGAGGATTTCAAAATTTTGTAGTGACGAAGTAGATGGGTGAGTTTCCGGCCAAACACTAACTCATTCCATGGAGCTTGTAACCTATGCCTGAATTAGATGCCATCTTTTCCCCAAGCTCGGTAGCGGTTGTCGGGGCCTCGACCACCCCCGGCAAGGTCGGCCATGATATCTTCAAGAACATCCTGCGGGGCGGTTTCAGCGGGGTTCTCTACCCGGTCAATCCCGGGGCCAGATCCGTCCTGAGCGTCAAGGCCTATCCCGGCCTGGAGGATATCCCGGACGAAGTCGACCTGGCCATTCTCATCCTGCCGCCCAGGCACTCCCTGCAGGCTGTTGAACAGGCCGCCCGGAAAGGGGTCAAGGGGATCGTCATCGTCTCGGCAGGGTTCCGCGAAGTCGGCGGCGAGGGCCTTGAGATAGAAAACAGGATCGTCGAAATCTGTGCCAAGTCAGGCATAAGATTGATCGGCCCCAACTGTCTGGGAGTCATCAATCCCGTCTCCGACATCCGCTTGAACGCCAGTTTTTCCACGAGAATGCCTTCAGCCGGCAACATCTCCTTTATCTCCCAGAGCGGGGCCCTGTGCACCTCGGTCCTGGACGTGGCCGCAGACCGGGATTTCGGATTCTCCAAGTTCATCTCCATCGGGAACAAGGCCGATGTCGACGAGCTGGATCTTTTGCAATACCTGCACCAGGATTCGGACACCGACGTGATCATGATGTACATCGAAGAACTCCGCAGGGGGCCTGAATTCATCCAAGCGGTCAAGGACATCACCGCCGGGTACAAACGGACCCCGATCCTGGCCATCAAGTCCGGACGGACTTTGGCCGGAGCCGCGGCCGCCTCCTCTCACACCGGATCCCTGGCCGGTTCCGAGGCGGTCTACGACGCCATCTTTGAACAGTCCGGCATAATCCGGGTCGAATCCATCAACGACCTCTTCGATTTCGCCGGCGTCTTCACCTACAAGCAGGAGAGCAAGCTGGGCAAAATCTCCCGCAAGCTCCCGGCCGGAAACCGGGTGGCCATTGTCACCAATGCCGGAGGACCAGGCATTGTGGCTACGGACATGACCGTCTCCTCCGGCCTGCAACTGGCCCGGTTCCATGAAGAGACCAAGGAAACCCTGGCCAGCCACCTGCCGGTCACTGCCAATCTGAACAATCCGGTGGACATCATCGGCGACGCGGCCCAGGAACGCTATGAAAACGCGCTCCGGGCAGTGGTCAGGGATGAAGGCGTCGACGGGGCCCTGGTTATCTTGACCCCGCAGTCCATGACCAATGTCCTGGCCACGGCCGAAGCCGTGGTCAAGGTGGCCCGGGACACGCCCAAACCCGTCCTCTGCTGCTTCATGGGGGTGGTCGACGTTTCCCAGGGGGTCAAGTACCTGCAAAAGCACGGCTACCCCGTGTTCAGGTTCCCGGAAAACGCGGCCCGGGCCTTCGGGGTCCTGTACCGGTACTCCCAATGGCTCAACCGCCAGCAGCTGGCCCAGTTCAAGCTCGAACACGACCGGGAGCGGGCGGCCGAGATCATCTCCGAATGTCTTAAAAAAAACAAGACAAAGCTCGGCGAACTCGACGGGCTAAGGCTCCTGGAATGCTACGGCTTCGATTGCCTGCCCACGGAACTGGCCCGGGAATCCGGGCAAGCCGGGCAGATCGCAGCCCGAATCGGCTTCCCGGTGGTCATGAAGATCGTCTCTGAGGACATCCTGCACAAGTCCGATGCCGGGGGAGTCGTTGTCGGCCTCGAGAGCGAAGAGGAGGCGGTCGAGGCCTTTGAACAAATCACTGCCAAGGCCGAGAGCTACGACCCGAAGGCCAAAATCGAGGGTGTGCTCATCCAGAAAATGGCCGATCCCGGGGAAGAGGTCATCCTGGGCATGAACCGCTACCCGATTTTCGGACCGCTGCTCATGTTCGGATTCGGTGGAATCTTTGTGGAGGTCTTCAAGGATGTCCAGTTCAGACTGGCCCCGGTGGGCAGGAACGAAGCCAGAAGCATGATCAGGGGGATCAAGGGCTACAAGCTGCTGACCGGCTTCAGGGGGAGGGCCAGGGCGGATGTGGAAAAGATCGAGAAGCTCCTGGTCAGCCTCTCGGATATGGCCGTCAATCATCCGGAAATCATGGAGATGGACCTTAATCCCCTCCTGGTGCACAGCCAGGGACAGGGGGCCACCGTGGCCGACTGCCGCATCATTCTGCAGGAGAAGGCAGAAGAAAGTGAAAAGTGAGGAGTGAGGAGGAGAAGAAGCTCGAAGCGCGGTACTCCGCGTTCCGCGTTCCAGACTCCTCACTCCTCACTTTTCACTACTCACTTCTGTACTAACCCCGGACAGAGAGGTTTTCTTGAGCTCGGCCAGCGACCTGCAGACCTCGACCTCGCGCACTCCGGGTATATCTCTGATGGCGGCCACAGTCTTTTGCAGCGGATCATCGTCCTGTCCGTGGACCATCATGTACAGACAACAGGCATCTCCATCCGGATGGGGCCGCTGATAGCAATGGCTTACCGCCGCCAGTTCAGAACCCGCCTGCCCCACCTGCTCGATGGCCTCCTTGTCCGTTCTGACCATAAGCATGGCGTTCACTGCAAAACCCATGGGCTGGTGCCTGACCGAGGCGGCGAACCGCCGGACCTTGCCCTGCTCGATCAAGTCCTTAAGCTTGTCCAGGACCTCCTGCTCAGTCATCTCCAGGGATTCGGCCAGGGATTTGAAAGGCCGGGCCTCCAGCCTGAGGCCTTTGGCCGCGGCATCGATAAACTCACGATCAGAGACCATGTGACAGCTCTCTTCAATGCTTCGGTTTAAGATACAGAGCGCATGCTGCGCCGAATCACCGCTGTAAGTCCGGGAGCATGGACCAGCAAAGCCACTAGCCCAGGGCCTTTTGAAGCTGCGAGACATACTCCTCCACTTCATCCAGGCCTTGAAGCAGAGCCGTGCAGATTCTCCGCCGGTCCAGCATCTCGTAATCGTGGGCCAGCAGATTTCGAAACCCGGCGATTCTGGCAAAGGCGCAGGCGAACTCTGGATCGAGGAGATGATTATCCCCCAAAATGTCAATGGCTTCGGAATAGGTTTGCGGCAGGCGCAAGGATTTGTGCTTTATGACCAGTTCAGCCAGGGCAATGCAGGAATCGGCCATTAAATACAAATAGTGAAGCAAAGCGCCCCGATAGAGAGGATCCGTGTCAAAGCGATCCAGACAATCATCCTGAATGTCTCTGAGCAATCTAACGTATTGCAGAATGCGTCCCTTTTTCTGTTCGATCCGCTCGAGTATCACCCCAGTATCCTTTCCCGCTGCTCCTTGAAATCAATCGCCTTGTGCAGTGTCCGCTGTTCAAACAAGGACCTGACTTCAGGAGCAACATCGTAGATCACCCGCACCTGTGTCATCAGTTCAAAGAGAAGCATATCATTGCTGCAGGTATTCAAGACCAGTACGTCTATTTCATTTTTTCGGGTTGCCCTGGACAGCTCGGTATAGAGCCTCAGTTTCTGATCCAATTCAATGCAGGATGCCGGGAGGTCGAAATAGACCGCAATATCCAGGTCGCTGCCTGGATGCTCCAGAGCCGTTCCATGGGATCCGAAAACATAGGCAAACAGGATTCCGGGTTCAAACTCGGCCAAAACCTGACAGATTGCTTCAGTCAAGCCGCTTTTGCCTGATATACCGATCGCGGGATTATGATGTTGAGACATCAGTTCAGACTCGTACCACCGTTATATAAATCGTCTGTTCACAAGTGTCAAAAAACTGTCAATATATCCGTTTTGCCCCTCCAGACCGCCGGTCTAAAGGGGCAAAACGGATATTAGAGCTCGAATTTGACCCCCAGCTTGAAGGACCTTTGCTGGGGAAGGGTTTTCACCTCTTCCAGGCCTGCCTCCTGAGTCACCTGAGCTATGATCAGATCCCGTT
>JAIPER010000280.1 GCA_021737115.1 Desulfohalobiaceae bacterium | reverse complement strand
TATGAAACTTGATTTTTCTTTGTCCGTCACCCCGGCGGAGGCCGGGGTCCAGCTCTTACTTTTTCAGTCTGGATTCCGGCCTTCGCCGGAATGACGAGGAGGTGACTCAAAGTTTCTTCATTGATCAAACTGGGCTTCTGCGGTCAGAGGCAGGGCTGACCACTGACCTCTGGCCACTGGCGGAGCAGGATCAAATTTGCACTACCTGCATCTGGCTAAGGATTTCAAGGCCCAGGCCGCAGCAAAGAGCCAGGACGGGCCAGCTTCTGTCTTCAGAGCTCTTTTGAGGGTAGAACCCGGCATTTTCCCAGGTTACAGCCCGGCTATATATCTGGATGTCATCTTCCGGGTATACCCTGCATCTGTCCATCTAGCACGTACCCCAAAAGGTGAGTCGTTTCAAAGCCGAACGTCTGGATCTGGGCCGAAGGAACTTTGACAACCTTTGGAGTATAGTAAGCCCGGTCCCTGTCCAGCGTTTGGTTCGGTACTCAGTTTTTGTATAAAAATGAACCCTTAAGAGAGTTGGTACAACTGACCGAACATCCCTGATCGTCCTACTATCTTCCCTGAATATGCTCTTCTTCTCACTTGACTGTTAAGCTATTCAGACTCCCGCCTCGGATCATTCCACTATTACGCAATCTAATACCAATAAAAGGCACCTAAGTTCCATATTTCTCTCATAAATTAATTTACCAGTCTTATAAATAACCCAGCAATATAAGCAAATAAAGACAATTGGCCTTGCTGCAGCAACTTGGCATGGTAATTGCTGAGGAGAAAGTAATATTCAGGTTTTGCATTGCAGAGATGAGAAAAGAAGCCACTCCGAGGCAAAAGCCAACCCGTTGTTAGATGGAGACGGAAAGCTACAGCTCAGACATTCACTTTGAGCTTGACTGTGTGAACACAATTCTTCGTAATGTTGAAGGATTGTAGAGCACATCGCATAAGAACAAATTTGTGAGTGCCAGGTAAGCCGGGTTGCCTAGTGCGTAATAAATTGCACCTATAGCCAGTCCGGCATTTTTTCTTTGGAACTAGAAAGTGTAAAAAGGAGGCGTTATGTTACTTTTGTACGACATCAGAGAACCGCCCTGAATAGTTAATAAGACAATTATCAATGAACCATTATCATAAAAATAAGAAAATATATTATTTATCATGCTTCTTCTTGTTCTTAACCGTGAAACTTAACCATTTTAGATGCTGTAGAAACCATCTTTAATTTGCGATTTGCAGTGAAAGGACATTTGTAAACACTTTTTCAACTTCTATAGCCCTAACCAGATTGTGATTATGATAAACACAACTATTGAATTATAAGGAGGTAACAATGAAAAAGCGTGCCATGGTGTTGTCTTTATTGTTGTTTGCTTTTACCCTGCTTCCAGCAACGTCTCCAGCGTTGACCGAGTCCGATTTCCAACCGCTGGCTACTGATGGATTCGGTGACTCCGCCAACAGTTATTCCTGGGGGCTTACGGAATTTAACGGAGATGTATACGTATCCACGGGCCGCCACCATTTATGGAGCATGATGCAGGCTATCGGCAGTTTAATCGGCGGGGGCATATCTTTGAATCCCGCAGATTTCATTACTTCACCTCCAGATGCGAATTCATGGGCAGGGGGGGCGGCATCTGAAGATTGGGCCGACGCCCACCGCGCGGAAATATGGCGGCTCAGGGATGACGCTTGGACTCGGGTCTATCAGTCAGGAAGCTATTTCATACCACAAAACCAGGCCATCGAAAATCCTCTGCTGCCCATTCCCCTGTGGGGGAATTACCCCGATGCCTACGCCTACAGAACCCTGGGGACGTTCGACGGCTATATTTATGCCTTGGGTGTCGGCACCTGGATGCCGCCCATTGCAAACACAACGGTTCTGCGTTCAGCAGATGGCGATAATTGGGAAGACGTTACCGGAAATCTGGCTGAGACCACCAATATCCGAGGTTTTATCACCTGGCGGGACCACGTCTATGTGGCCGTAGCCGTTCGAGGAGAGGGGGTATCAACCGGAGCCGGTTGTGTCGTGTACAGAAAGAGCAATAATGAGACAAATGGCGTCCATTGGGAAGAAGTCAGCGAGGTCGGCTTTGGCGACCTCCTCAACGAGGAAATCTATTACCTGCAAGTTTTCAATGATTGCCTTTACGCATCCACCGTCAACTACGAAAACGGGTTTGAGGTCTGGAAAACGGACGGCACAACGGCCGGGGATGGAAAGTTTGTGTGGACACAGGTTATCAAGGACGGATTCGGCGATACCTGGTGTCAATATGGAATGCACATGGAGCCTCTTGGGGATTACTTGTATGTCGGCACCGCTGCCGGCGCCGGAATGGTCTTGAAAGACGGCGAACCTGCAGGCTCCCGGCCCATCGACATCATCCGGATAGATAAAGATGACAACGCCGAATTGGTCGTCGGTGCCTATGTACCGAGAGATCCGCCCCCTGGATGGCCAACCTCCAGAGTTCCTCTGAGTATGCTGCCGGCCGGGTTTGGAAATCCCTTGAATGTGTATTCCTGGCATATGGGGGTCTACAAGGATTGGCTTGTTGTGGGAACTTTAGATATGTCCGGATTAATGCTTTTTTCCATCAAGGAGTATCTCCTCTCCGATCCCGCAGCAGCCATGGAGTTGATCCAAAATCTCCAGGCCTCGAGCAACTCCATCCCGCCGGAACAACTCGAAACTTTGCAAGATCTCGACTTGATGAATATCGAGGAGGCGGAAATAGCAAACCAGATTGTCGATTACCTGCTCGAGAATTTCGGCGGAGGGGATTTATGGAAGACCAAAGACGGGATCGCCTGGACCCCGGTGACCTTAGGCGGTTTTGGGAACTGGCACAATTATGGATTCCGCAGAGTGGTGCCGGTCAATTATAATGGAGAAGAGACCCTGTTTATCGGCACGTCGAATCCTTTTACCGGGGTTGAGGGCGGAGGATGCGAAGTTTGGGCCAACCTGCCTCAAGAACTACCGGACGGGGACCTCGACGGCAATGGCATCATCGACCGCTTTGATGCGCGGATCATCATGAGCCATCGGAACCTAACCGCATCGGTATGTCCCGAATGCGATATAGACGGCGACGGCACGATTACGGTCCTTGATGCCCGGAAATTGACGACCATGTGCACTTATCCGAGGTGTGTAAGCGCTCCATAATCATGGACAGGAGGTGATTTATGAAAAAACTATTCGTAGGCTTGATCGTACTTGTGGTTACCGTCTTTGGAACGCAGGCCTGGGCAACCACCCTCTCTTTTGACCCTTTCGTTTCCTCCATCATGGTCGGGGACTCGGTAGATGTCGATGTAATGGTTGCGGTGGCTCCTGATAAAGATGTCGGCGGATTCGATTTCAATGTTTTGTTCGATGATACGATCCTGGACTTTGATTCTTACAGCCTTTCGGACAACCTCGGATACATCGGAGACATTACAGACCCCTCAGCTGAGGCTTTGGACTGGAGTGTAGGAGATCTTGGCGGCGGAGCTGTGCATCTTTCCGAGGTTTCCTGGCTGGGGGATCTGAGTTTCCAGCCGGATTCCTTCTCCCTGGCGACCCTTTCTTTTACCGGGATCGATGTCGGCGCCAGTCTTCTCGCTTTTGACCTCACAAGTCCTCTAATCATCGGTGATGCTTGGGGAAATGAAATCTGTGCTGTGCCCCTATCGGGGAAAATCAAGGTCAATCCCGTGCCAGAGCCGACAACGATGCTTCTTTTCGGAACGGGAATGGTTGGTTTCGGAGCCATACTCAGAAAAAAATGGAAAATCTAATATTGCAATAGATGCGGGCCAGCCAACTGATAGCCATCATTAACAAGTGGCTCGGGGCAAATTGTTTTGCCCCGAGCCACTTACTAGCTGTTCTCTCCGGTCCACCAATCTGCATTCAGTCCTTTCTTTTTGGTGCATTTGGAGGTCGACCACTATTTCGGCAAGGTTGTGGTTATGTTTTTTCGGCATATGTGTCTCGGCTGCGCCAAACTTCGGCTATGATCTCATCTTTGTGCATTGTCTTTATCCACCTGAAGAAGTTCCATAGGCGCACGGATTTCTGGGCAAGAATATCCGGCAGCAACGCATGTGAAACAAACTATTGGTTTTCACCGCATTGTCGATATGTCGAAAATTCCAGGTGAGGGCATAGTCAATTCGGTGAACGACTGCGACTGCAAGAGGACTGCAGAAAGGGGCTGCCTACAGCTTTGCAAGCGTCTTTTTAAGCTTTTCTATCTCAATGGGTTTGGTCAGGTAGGCCGTAAACCCATCCTGCATGTAACCTTCGATCTCATTTGTAAAGGCATGAGCCGTCAAGGCCACCACCGGAATAGTGGGGTCAATGCCTTCGGGGGGCTCGTTTCGGATGATCCGGGTGGCTTCGGCCCCGTCCATTTCCGGCATGCGGATGTCCATGAGCACCAGATCGAAATGGCCCTTGGCCAGCTTTCTGATCGCCTCCCGGCCGGTCTCGGCCAGTACTGGGGAGTGGCCCAGACTTTCCAGCAGATCGAGGATGTAGATCTGATTCATCTTGCTGTCTTCGGCCACCAGGATCCGCAGGGGCCTCCCCTGCTCCTGCTCTGCATGCAAAGCAGCAGGTGCTTCGGCTGAAGGTTCTGCCGCTTTGAATACCACGGTAAAGGAAAAGGTGCTGCCTTCTCCCTCGAGGCTCTCCACCCGGATCTCCCCGCCCATGAGCTCCAGCAGGCGCTTGGAGATGGCCAGACCCAATCCGGTGCCGCCGTATTTGCTGTGGTAGTCAGAGGAGTGGGCCTGCTCGAAGCTTTCGAAAATGGTCTCCAGCTTGTCCCGGGGAATGCCGATGCCTGTATCCCGCACCTGGAAAAGGACCTTGAGTCTGCTGTCCGGACTACTCTCAGGGTCCCGGGCCACCCTGAGCTCCACGCGTCCATGATCGGTGAACTTGACGGCGTTGCCCAGGACGTTCATTAGCACCTGACGCAGATGTCCGGCATCACCGCGCAGGTTGTCCGGGACATTTTCCTCGACCGTGACCACCAGATCCACGCCTTTGTCCGCGGCCTTGACCGCAAAAGGCTCCACACAGGGCCGGACAACCCCGCGCAGGGACAGGGGGCGGTGTCTGGCCTCTAACTTGCCGGCTTCGATCTTGGACAGGTCCAGGACGTCGTTGATGAGATCCAGGAGGTGATCCGCGGACTGGTTCGCGTAATCGAGATATTCAGCGGTCTTTGGCTCGCAGGTCTTCATTTGGGCAAGTTGCAGCATGCCCTTGACGCCGTTTAAGGGTG
>JAIPER010000279.1 GCA_021737115.1 Desulfohalobiaceae bacterium | reverse complement strand
CCTCGGGCGCCCAGGCTGTTCACATAATCCTTAAAAGAAGACCCCCCGGAATCGATGGCCTGTTTGAGCACCTGCTGCAGGGCCAGGTAAAGCTGCTTCAGCTTTTCCACGGGGATGTCCCCGCAGGGCTGGGCCGGATGGATTCCAGCCAGGTGCAGGGCCTCATCCGCATAGATATTGCCGATCCCGGCGATCACTTCCTGATTCAACAAAAGGGCCTTGATCTTTCCCTTTCTCTTTGCAAAGATCCGTGCAAAGCCCTCTGCGTCCAACTGGAAGGGCTCAGGGCCCAGTTTTTTGAAAAACCGCCAGTTTTCAAGTTCAGTGGTCTGTAAGAGACAGCAGTATCCGAACTTGCGTACATCGCGAAACAAAAGGCGTGAACGGTCGGAGAAGTTAATACTAAGGTGGGTGTGTTTGTCAACTCCGAGTTCGGAGTTCTGGTCGAACAACAGCCGGCCGGTCATCTTCAGATGAAAGACCAGGTGTTGGCAATCATGGAGATCAATGATGGCCAGCTTGGCCCGGCGCCTGACTCCAAGGACCTTTCGGCCCGGCAGGTTTTCGTCGATATCGCGGCTCTGACCGTGGATGCAGCCGGGATAAAGGGTTTGAACTGAAGAGATGACCCGGTCTGTGAGCAGGGTATTCAGGCCTCTGGAAATGATTTCCACTTCAGGCAGTTCAGGCATTTTTTTCCTTGAATTCAGTTTTCACCCCGGGCTGTGCAGCCCGGGGCGAAAACTGAATATCGCTTAAAGTATTTTGATAGGAGGCTTCCTGCCAGCTATTGATATCTTGCAATCGATTGCAGTCCTTGATAACGTTATGCTTTGGCCTGCACAATAACGAGAGCGTCAGCGTCTTGAACCATATCAGTATCAACAGCAATAAAGGAGGTCCTGCTCATGGATTTTTTGAACATCATCAAGGAGAGACGCAGCATCCGTAAATTCGAGGATCGCGAGATCCCTAAAGACGTTGAACACACACTGCTGGAAGCGGTTCAATGGTCACAGTCCTGGGCCAACACCCAGTGCTGGGAGGTTCTTGTCGTCAAGGACAAAGATGTCCGCAGTCGGCTCCAGGAAACCATGGGTAAGGGAAACCCGGCCTCCAAGGCCATTGTCGATGCCCCGCTGCTTGTTGGATTAGCCGGCAGACTGCAAAGCGCAGGATACTATAAAGGGCAGGAAGTGACCAAATTCGGGGACTGGTTCCTGTTCGATCTGGGCCTGGCCACCCAGAATCTTTGTCTGACCGCCCATGCCCTGGGTCTTGGTTCGGTGGTGGTCGGTCTCTTCGACCACGACAAGGCCAAGGAAGCGTTGGCAATCCCGGACGGATACGAACTACCTGTTCTGGTCCCTCTGGGCTACCCCGCCCAGTCACCGAAGCCCCCGCAACGCAGAGACATCGAAGAGTTCCTCCACTATGAACGCTTTTAATATCCAGTTTTCGCCATCAAAAACCGAGATTGAGCTCCTCGTGGGGGATGTTTCTGCTACTGATTGAAAATCGATGCCTGGCAAAGAGAGCTGCATCGTATTGGATGCTCAATCTCGGTTTTCATTCTTTGATCACCGTCCTTGGCTTGCTCCCCTCCTGTTGCCCGATGATCCGATCCTGCTCCATCTGTTCGATGAACCTGGCGGCCCGGTTGAAGCCGATTCTGAGCTGCCTCTGGATCATGGAAATCGAGGCCTTGCCCTGCCCCAGAACGAATTCCACGGCCTGATCATACAGAGGATCGTTCAAGACATCGTCCCCTTGATTTTCGTGTTTCCTGCCCTCGTTTTCCTGTTTCCACTCCTTAAGATCCAGCTCTGATTTCAGGGGGTGCTTGCCCTTCCAGAATTCAATAGTGGCCGCGATGTCTTCGTCGTCGATAAAGGCCCCGTGAATGCGCCGCATGCGGCCGGCACTGCTCTTGAAAAGCATATCTCCCAGTCCCAGCAGATACTGGGCTCCGACGGTGTCCAAAATCGTTCTGGAATCGTGTTTCGAGCTGACCTGAAAGGCGATCCTGGCCGGAAAATTGGCCTTTATGAGTCCTGTGACCACATCCACGGAAGGCCTCTGGGTGGCCAGGATGAGGTGAATCCCCGCTGCCCGGGCCAGTTGAGCCAATCTGATGATGCTCGCCTCGGCATCCTTGCCCGCTGTCAGAATGAGATCGGCCAGTTCATCGATAACGATTACCAGATAGGGCAAGGGTGCAAGATCCTGGACTTCCTCCGAATTTTTTTTGTGCAACTCCGCAAGTTTCTTGTTGTATCCCTGTATGTTGCGCACGCTCAACGCGGCCATGGCCGCGTATCGGCGGTCCATTTCATGCACCGCCCAATCAAGGGCAGTCTTGGCCAGCTCCATCTCCGTGACCACTGGATGGACCAGGTGGGGCAGATCGGAGTAAGCAGCCATCTCGATCCTCTTCGGGTCCACCAGCAGAAGCTTCATCTCTTCGGGATTCTGTTTGCAGAGCAGGCTGACGAGGATGGAGTTCAAGCAGACGCTTTTCCCGGCGCCTGTGGCCCCGGCTACCAGCAGGTGAGGCATTTTGGCCAGTCCTTCCACAACAGGCCTGCCCTCGATGTCGCTGCCCAGGGCCATGGGCAGTTTGTTTTTGTCTTTCTGAAAAGAGTCGGATTCGATGATCTCTTTGAAATAAACGGTTTTTCGCAGCTTGTTGGGGATCTCGATGCCCACCAGATCCCTGCCAGGTATCGGGGCCTCGATGCGGACGGCCATGGCTTTCAAGGCCAAAGCCAGATCGTCGTGCAGGTTTGCAATCCGGCTTATCTTGATGCCCGGAGCAGGGCGGAACTCAAACATGGTGACCACCGGTCCGGGCATGACATTCACGACTTCGCCCTGGACCCCGAAGTCCAGAAGACATTCGGAAAGCTTTCGGGCTATCTCATCCAGATTTTCTGCAGATTTTTCCGTTTCCGAAAGAGGTATCCCCTGAAAAAGCTCCAGAGGAGGATAGTCGTGATCGTAAAAAGACTTGGGTTTCAAGCTCATTGCTGTGGCTTTGCTCTGGTCTTTGGAAAAGGGGCCCTGACTGGGGCTGGTTTTGGTATTCCCGGTTTTGTTTTGTTTTCCAGAGGCCGGCGGTTTCTTCGAAACTTTAGATCCGGCCTGGGTGTCCGGCTTTGCTATCCTGTCTTTGTCAATTTTTTTCCCGGCAAGGGCAAAGAATCGCCGCAGGGCCTGCCAGCCATGACCCATACCTGAATACACCTGAACTGAAACATGTCTCCAGGAAATTTTCAGGCAGAGCTGCAGACCGGCTGCAAAAACAAACAGACAAAGGAGAATGGTCCCCCACTCCTGCAAGTACATAGTGCCAAGCAGGTAGAGGACATTGCCCAGCAACCCGCCGGA
This sequence comes from Desulfohalobiaceae bacterium, assembly GCA_021737115.1. GTDB lineage: Bacteria > Desulfobacterota > Desulfovibrionia > Desulfovibrionales > Desulfothermaceae > JAABTT01. The sequence continues at coordinate 1,921 of JAIPER010000279.1, read as the reverse complement.
GTGCATGTCCCCGAAAGACAGACCGCTTCCGGGCCAGTCCGAGGATATCCAGGTTTCCAAGCATAAAAAAATGAGAAAGATCCCCAACCACCTGTACCAGGCCGGCCTCAGACTGGACCAGAAGGTGCAGATCCCCGCCGCGAGGAAGACAGCGGGCAGAAACCAGGCCCCGAGACCGAAGCAGTCCACGGCTAGGCCGGCCAGATATGAACCCACGATCCCGACCCGGTTCTGAGTTTCATGGCCAGGCACAACCGATTGGTTGACCGTGGGGTCCAGAGCCGAATAAGTCGCCAGGCTCAGACTCAAGAGGGCACAGAAAAAAATCAAGCCCAGCCCGCAGAACTCCCGGACGATTTTATTGCCGTCTACCGTATCCATAGATCCTTATTCACGGCCCAGGTATTCTCCAGACCTGGTGTCGACCTTGATCCGTTCCCCTTGATCGATAAACAAGGGAACATTCACACTCAAGCCGTTTTCCATTTTTGCCGGTTTCGTGGTTCCGCTGACCGTATCCCCTTTCACTCCCGGCTCTGTCTCAGCGACTTCCATGATAACCGCGGCCGGCAACTGGACATCAATGACCTGTTCCTTGAAAGTCAGGACCTTGATCTCCTGACCCTCTTGTAAAAAGGCTCCTTTCGATCCGAGAGCGGACTGGTCAACAAAGACCTGCTCGTAGGTGGTCATGTCCATAAAGACGAATTTATCGGATTCCCTGTATAAGTATTGCATGTCCTTGGCTTCCAGGTCTGGTTTGGCGATTTTTTCCCCGGAACGAAAGGTGTGATCCAGCACTGACCCATTGATCAAATTCTTGAGCTTGGTCTTGATGTGCGCCCCTCCCCTGCCGCTTTTAGAATGCAAAAACTCGAGGACTTCGAATGGTTGACCGTCCATCTCTATTTTCAAGCCGTTTTTGATATCTGAGGTGGAATACATAACTGAATAACTCCCTGAGTTCAGACTTGGTAGGTCCGTTTTTGTATTATTCTTTTGGCTCAAGGCCCTCATATGAAACCGGAAAACATCACCGCTCAACTCCGCAGGTGGTGAATCAGGGCCTGAACCGCTAAGGCATAACTCAAAATTCCAAAACCGGCAACAACGCCCAGACAGTGCCCGGCCATGAGGCTCTGGTGCCTGAGTTTCCCGTCTCTGGCCCAGACATTGCTCAAATGGACCTCCACACAGGGGATTTGGATCCAGGCCAGACAGTCGGCGATGGCCAGACTGGTATGGGTGTAGGCCCCGGCATTGAGGACCAGCCCGTGCACGGCCTCTTCTCTGGCTTGCTCCAGCCTGTCGATGATTTTTCCTTCAGAGTTTGACTGGTAAAAGAGGAGTTCGATTTTCCCTGGATCGGTCCCCGGCAGGCCCCGGATCAGGCCCTCCAGGTGACTCAGGTCCTGATGCCCATAAATTTCAGGCTGTCTCTGCCCCAGATGGCCGAGATTCGGACCGTTAAGGATCAAGAAGGTATAGATGTCCATTGCGTTGGCAACCTTTTCTTCATTTCAACCATCAGGAATCGTGCCTAAGGGGTTTCCTGGTCAGCCCCGCCTCTGGCAGGCCTGACATATTTACTTAAATGTATTTTACCGAAGTTACACAAGGGCTCATTTTGGCTCAGCCGGCAGCTCTTTTCCTCGGGGTTCTTCCCTGGGCTGGACAACCACTTCGTCGACATCCGGCAATGGGGTTTTCGCGGGCAGCTGGCTTGTTTTCTTCTCTGCCTTGATCGATTCGACAGAGATTTTGACCAGATAGACAATATCTCCCTTATGGATTTCCCGGTAGGCTTTTTCGATCCTCCCGCTGGCCAGGTTCCCGGAAACATCCAGGATCTTTCCGCCTCCAATCAAGTGGAGAAGGTCCACACCCTGTACAGAGTCCTGTCTGGCCACGAGAAAGTACC
>JAIPER010000278.1 GCA_021737115.1 Desulfohalobiaceae bacterium | reverse complement strand
AAGCAGCTATCTGGGTAAAGCCGCCTCCTGCTGTTAAGGGGCGGGGCCTGTCATGCAGACCTTCTGCCCAGGTCGGTTGACAACGACTATCTGGATTACTATATAAAAATAGTAGTCTTTCGATTTACCAATCCCCACGAAAAGGAGAGAACACCATGGAAAAGCAGACTTTGAACGTCCCCAATATTTCCTGCGGGCACTGTGTTACGGCCATCAAGAACGAACTTAATGAATTGAAGGGTGTGGCTTCGGTGGACGGCGATCCCGGGACCAAGACCGTAACCGTGGAATGGGATGAACCGGCCAGCCTTGAGCAGATCCGGTCCAAGCTCAAGGAGATCAACTATCCGGCCGAGTGATGGCAATTCTATGACTGAACAACACACCACCCTCCCGGTCAGCGGCATGACCTGCGCCAGCTGTGCAGCCAATATCGAGCGCGGCTTGAAGAAACTCCCCGGTGTATCCGGGGTTAACGTGAACTTCGCTTCGGAACAGGCTGTTATAGATTTTGATCCGGAAAAGCTCGGGCTCCAGGATGTGATTCGTGATATCCACAAAGGCGGCTTCCGGGTGCCTACCTCCAGGATCGATATCGGTATCAGCGGCATGACCTGCGCCAACTGTGCGGCCAATATCGAACGGGCCTTGAACAGGAAATCTCGGGACGGCGTTCTCCAGGCCAATGTCAATTTCGCCAGCGAGAGCCTGTCCGTGGAATACATTCCCGGAACGATCACCCCTGAGGAGATAGCCCGTATCGTGGAAAAGGCCGGCTTCAAGGCCATCCTGCCCCGGGAGGGGGTTCAGGACAGGGACCAGGAGCAGGCGGCCAGGGATGCGGAGATCCGGGACCAGACCAGGAAGTTCCTGGCCGGGGTGGTCTTTGCCCTGCCCCTGTTCATTCTGAGCATGGGGCGGGATTTCGGACTCATAGGCCCCTGGGCTCAGGCGGCCTGGGTTAACTGGCTCTTCTTCGGCCTGGCCACTCCGGTCCAGTTTTACGTGGGCTGGGACTACTACACCGGAGGCTGGAACAGCCTGCGCAACAAGAGCGCCAACATGGACGTTCTGGTGGCTATGGGCTCTTCCGTGGCCTATTTCTATTCCGTGGCCGTCCTGCTTTTCCCGGGAATCGGAACCCATGTCTATTTCGAGACCTCGGCGGTAATCATCACCTTGATCAAGCTGGGCAAGCTGCTCGAGGCCAGGACCAAGGGCCGCACCGGCGGAGCGATCCGCAAGCTCATCGGCCTGCAGCCCAAGACAGCCACTATTGTCGAGGCGGGCCGGGAGAGGCAGATACCAGTGGCCGAGGTCAGCAGGGAAGATGTCCTTCTGGTCAGGCCGGGAGAAAGGATCCCTGTGGACGGGCTGGTCCTGGAAGGCGAGTCCGCGGTGGATGAATCCATGCTCACCGGGGAACCCCTGCCTGTGGACAAGAAGGCCGGAGAGCGGGTCGTCGGCGGGACCATCAACGGCCAGGGGCTGATCAAATTTCAGGCCGAGGCCGTGGGCCGGGAAACCGTCCTCAGTCAGATCATCAGGCTGGTCCAGGAAGCCCAGGGCAGCAAACCTCCGATCCAGGCCGTGGCCGACCGGGTGGCCGCGGTATTCGTGCCGGTGGTGATCCTCCTGGCCCTGGCGACCTTCGGCGTCTGGTGGGCGGTGAGCGGTGAATTCGTTCCCTCCATGATCAGGCTGGTGGCCGTTCTGGTCATCGCCTGCCCCTGCGCCCTGGGCCTGGCCACGCCCACGGCCATCATGGCCGGGATCGGCAAGGCCGCTGAACGGGGTATTCTGTTTAAGAAGAGCGAACCATTCGAGATCACCGGAAAAATAAATACTGTGGTCCTGGACAAGACCGGGACCATCACCCTGGGTAAACCCGTGGTCTCGGACATCATCCCCTTGCATCCGGAGACGATTACCCGGGACGAGCTTCTGGAACTGGCCGGGACGGTGGAAAAGGGCTCGGAGCATCCAGTGGGCCGGGCCATTGTGGCCGAAGCCCGGAATAAGGGCCTGGAGATGGCCGATCCGCAAGGGTTCAAGGCCCTCAGCGGACAAGGGGTTCAGGCCCTGGTCGGAGAGGAGCTGATACAGGTCGGCAAACCGGAATGGTTCAGCGATCAGGTGCTCGCTGTGAAGGGTCTGGAAGACCGGATTCACGACCTGCAGAAGCAGGGCAAGACCGTGATGGTTGTGGTTAGAATGAGCGAACCTCTCGGCCTGGTCACGGTTTCCGATGAGCTGAAGCCGGAATCGGCTGAAGGGGTGCAGAGTCTTCTGGAAAGGGGGCTGGAAGTGATCATGATCACCGGGGACAATCAGGAGACGGCCCGGGCCATTGCGGACCGGGTCGGCATCAAGGAGATCGCCGCGGAAGTCAGGCCCGAGGATAAGTCCAGGAAGATCAAAGAGTTTCAGGAAAAGGGCCGAAAGGTGGCCATGGTCGGGGACGGTATCAACGACGCCCCGGCCCTGGCCCAGGCCGACCTGGGGATCGCCATGGGCACCGGCACGGACATCGCCATGGAAACCGGGGAGGTGGTCCTCTCCAGAGGCGACCTGCGCGGGGTGAATCTGGCCATGCGCATCAGCCGGGCCACCATGCGCACCATCTGGCAGAATCTGGGCTGGGCCTTCGGCTACAACATCCTGCTCATTCCCGTCGCGGCCGGGGTATTGCAACCCTTTGCCGCCGTTCCCCTGTTTCTCAGGCAGCTGCACCCCATTCTGGCCGCCCTGGCCATGGCCCTGAGCAGCATCTCCGTGGTCAGCAACTCTCTGCGCCTGTACAGGAAAAAGCTGTAAACCGGATCGCCCCCGTCAGCAGACTGATGGGGAGATCCTTTTTCTGGGGGGTATGTATCTCTTGATGGTTTTTTGAGCTTTGCAGGGGGAGCTGATCCACATCAGGCGCTTAGCCTTATACTTTGAGTCCTGTCATAAAAACAAGAATCTATTTATTGGATTGCGGCAGAGCTAGCGTAAGCCGTTGTCGGGAAAGCAAAATTGAATTGCACTAGGGGGACGTCGAGCTTACTCGGATTCCAGAATGCGGCGCATCAGGTGCAGGCATTCCTGCAGGGCGCTGCGGAGCTCATCCTGATGCTCCTTCGATTTGGCCTCCAGGGCGGCCAGGCGATCCTGCGTCGCGGCAATCTCCTGCTTTAAATGCGCTTGCTCCTGTTCCAGGGAGGAGCACCTTTCAGTCAGGGGGTGGTTGTCCAGGGAAGACTTGAGTCTTTGCACGTCCCTGTTCAACAGGACGACCCCTTTTTTGAGCTTCTGGTGGTCGGATTTGATGGTTTCGGCGGCTGCAGAAGGCTCGCGCCGGCTGAAGAGGAACCTGGAGAAGCGTTCCAGGGTCCTGGCCTGGTTGTGCAGGAGCTGGTACACGGAGGCCTGCGATTCTTCTTCGGCCCTGGCCGGCAAGACCTGGGACGTGGTTTCTTCCTGATCGGCCAAGTCCGGCTTTCGAGAAAAATGCTTGGGCAGTTCTGCCGCGATCTGGTCACTGGTTTTGTCGTTTTGATAGCCCTGGACGATGAACCGGAACACGTCCAGGGCCTTTTGTTTGTAACGCCGTTTCCTGCCCTGACCGACACTCGGCAAGAAATCCTCAAACCGGTCCCGATAGTAGCGGAGGTTGCTTTCCGGGACTTCCAGTTCCCGGGAGATGTCTTTGATGGTCAGCAGATCCATTGTGGATAAGGCAGCACGGGACCTCTTATTTGGGGCAGATCGCCAGCATGCTGAAGGGTTCATATTTATTGGCCGGATCCACGGCATACCGGCAGCCCAGAGAACGCTGGTCCTCCCCCTTATTGAGGATGCTGTCGGCTGAACCAAGGTAAAAAGGACATTGGTCGTTAAAACAGACCAGGATCTCTCCCCAGCCTGAATCCGGCGGGGCTACCCAGTTTGTTAATTCTTTTTGACAATGAGGGCAAGTCATTTTTTCGGACATATTGACTCCTTGCGCTGCACCGCTTCACCTTTCCCCGGATCTGATTCAGTGATGAGGATGAACCTCTGCCTGGGAAAAGGCCAATGGAAAGCAGCTTCATTGAGGTTATAGTTGCAGGTACCTGGTCTGTTTTGGGGAACAAAGGGTACCCCGAAACATTCTGCCAGGTGCTGTGGGACCCTGTTCGACAGGGAAGATTTCAGAAATAGCCACAACAGCTTGAGTATAAGAAAAATTTTTGAAAATTTCAAACCCGCTGATTCCCAGATTCCTAATGCTATTATGGTACAAAATTGTAGCACTGATTAACCCCGGTCTTTTTCTGACATTATGCCGCAGGAGTAGCCGTTTGGAGGAAAAGCCCTTTTTTTGTGCGACAAAAATGTATCAAAAATGAAGATCGAATATATCGGTATTTTTTGATTATATCTTAATCTCAGGATGTTAGGCAAAAATATATCTTTCTGGTATGAAAATTGCTGTCAGAAATTCAGGCTGCACGGTAAGCCTTAGGCTCCCGTTATAGAAATAGAAAATATTTTACGGAGGAAAACATGACCCCAAAAGAAGTGGTGGCCTATGTCAAAGAACAGGACGTAGAGATGATCGATTTTCGGTTTTCAGATTTTCCGGGCCTCTGGCACCATTTTTCGATACCGGTAACTGAATTCGGCGAAGACACCTTTGAAGACGGAGTGGGTTTCGACGGTTCGAGTCTGCGGGGCTGGCTGCCGATCAACGCCAGCGACATGCTGGTGGTGCCGGACCCGGAGTCGTTCATGCTGGATCCCTTCGCCAAGACCCCCACCCTGAATCTGATCTGCAATGTGGTCGATCCGGTGACCAAGGAAAAGTATTCCAGGGATCCGCGGTACATAGCTCAAAAAGCCGAGGATTATCTGCGCTTCACCGGGATCGGGGACACCGCCTTTTTCGGACCGGAACCCGAGTTTTTCATCTTCGATGATATCCGCTTTGATTCAGGCGCTAATTTCAGTTCTTATTCCGTGGATTCCAACGAAGGCATCTGGAACTCCGGGCGGGGAGACGGGCCTAACCTGGGCTATCGACCCCGGTACAAGGAGGGCTACTTCCCGGTCCCGCCCATGGATTCCCAGAACGATTTGAGGACGGATATGGTCCTGGCCATGCAAAAGATCGGGATCCAGGTAGAATGCCAGCATCACGAGGTGGCCACCGCGGGACAGGCCGAGATCGACATGCGTTTTGCCCCCCTGGTCAAGATGGGGGACCAGCTCATGTGGTTCAAGTACATCATCAAGAATGTGGCCTGGAAGAACGGCAAGACCGTGACCTTTATGCCCAAGCCCATTTTCGGGGACA
>JAIPER010000277.1 GCA_021737115.1 Desulfohalobiaceae bacterium | reverse complement strand
AAACCAGTTCTTCCGGCTGGAAAGAGACAACAGCAGCTTATCCAGAGAAGCGGTCCTGGTAACGGACAAGGTCTCCCCCTCGGGCCACAGGACCTGCACCAGATCCTTGTCCTGCAGTTCCTTCAGTTCAGTCAACAGCTGAAGACATTCTTCTGGATGGGGAACGATCCAGGTTCGGTCCTCCTGTGCAAAACCGGAGAGACTGGGACAGTTCTGCTCCACGGCCTGGGCCCGGCTTTCTTCCTGCTCAAGATCCCTCGAAGTTTGCATGCGCCGACCCTTCGCTTCGGCCATCAAACTCACTCTGCCCACGCCGGGCTTGAGGTACGGGCCGGACTCACCCAGAGGCTTGACGCTCATATCCACCCGGAACCCATTCCCGGAGGGGATGATCTGCATACAGGGCCGGGGATCGGCTGCAACCTGGAGCACATCTTCGAACTGAGCCTGAATATCGGAGTGAATGGTCACCAGGCCTGAAAGATTGGAAACGGTTCGGACCAATTCCTGATACCCGGCCCTGGGCACGGAAAAAGAACTGGAGCCAAGAATGGCGGCAATGCGCTTATGCTCTTCCCTGATCTGCAACACCTTGAATCGGCTCTGGGTTTCCTGAATGAGGTCTATAGCATGTTCGCCCGGTTCCGGGTTGATGGACAGGCGATAGGAATGGCCGGACTTGGCCACGCTGATTTCCGGCTCACCCAGGACGAATTCCAGGGGCCTTGTTGGATCGGACATGAGAAACAGTCTGGGATGCCCCACCAGCTGTGGCAAAACCTTCAGGGAATCAAAATCATACCAGCCCCCGGTCACCGGGCTGTAAAAATGCTGCAGGGCGGAAACGATCCGCTGATCGGCCTCGTCCAGAAAGTCCATCTTCCTGGAATGATAAAAGAGCTTGTGCAAAGCCATATTACGGCCTTTGGTCCATTGGCCCTTGGCGTTTTGCTTCTGCAGTTTGGGCTGCAGGTTAATAAAGGGTCCGCCCTGGGGCTGCACAAGCCAGACCAGGCGTTCACGCTGTGTGGCTGCAGTTGCTGCCGTCTCCTGCTCAGTCGATTGCTTGGCAAGCTGCTGCAAAGCCTGCAGGGTCTTTTGCCAGGGTTCGATGGAAGGAAACAGATCCACCAGAGGCGACACCGCTATTTTTTTTCTCAGGCTGCTCAGGACCTTGCTCGCTTTCTGCGAAAGAGCCCTGGTTTTGACTTTTTGCAGCAAGGCTCCAATTTCCAAAACCAGCCAATCCATCCCGCTGGCCTGGACCTCCTTGAATGCTCGCTGGAGTTGGGCTTGCTCATGAGAACTCAATTTACCTTTGACCCAATAAGCGGCTAAATGACAAAGCAGCTGCGGAAGAACGCCCGGGCTACCGCTGCTGTCCTGCACTATCTGCCGGGCCTGATCCAGTTCGAGGTCCCGCGATTTGAGCCCGGCCTCCAGGGCCTTGTAAGCCGGGGTGTACAAAAGCGTTCTGTTCTCTTTGGCCTGGGCCAGCCGGAGAAAGGAACGAGCCTCTTGCAGCGAGTTTGGATCCTGGAGCTTGAAAAGACTCAGCACATGGATCAAACCGCACTCATCCCGAAAATAGCCCTTCCTGGAATTGCCTTGCTTGCGGAACGTTTCCAGGGCCCGGGAAAAGGCTTGAGCCGCTTTGTCCGGTTCCCCTCTCAGAAACAACAGCCAGCCTTGCAGCTTCCGGGAGACGCCGGCATTCTGAATACCAGCCAGGACCTCATCGGCCCGTTCGAGTTCCAAGGCCATAAACAGCCGCTTGCTGAGCGCAGTCAAAAAAAGATCCTGAACAAGAGCCGGAGTAGATTGGTTCAGCTTCAGCTGCAGGGCATAGTCCAGAACCGTCTGGTCGGGGCTCCCGGTCCAGCGGCAGTAGTTGAAGACATCCGTCAGCATCAGACATTGCATATCTACAGGCAAAGTCCGCATCCACTCAGGGTCGAAGGGATTGATGCACAGGGCCTGCAAAGGGGCGCTGTACTCCAGATCATGTCCAAAGTAGTCCTGTATCAAGCTGTAGACAGAATGAAAGGCTATTTGATTCCCTGCGAGCAGGGCTAAACGAAGATCCCGGATCAGTCGCATCTCATTGAAAGGATTATCTCCTTTGCGGGTAAAAGGATTTTTAGCCGGCCAGGTTTGCCTGATGAATTCGGCCAGGATCGGGAAGCTCTTGTCACGGGAGGCTTGCCTGGCGATAATTTCCTGCATAAAGCGCATGCACATCTGATCGGAATCCAGAAGCCTCAAGCGTCGCAGCTTCTGAAGCGTCGGATCCAGCGAACTGACCCTCTTCAGCTTGGAAGCCAAAGGGACTTTGATCTTGCGCATGATGGCGATCAGATCGGTCCGGGTGATGGGCTCGTTATGCAAGGCGCAGATCTGCATGATCTTTTGTTCATCAAAACCGAGATCCTGTTCATAGGCCTGCAGTCCCTGGCGTTGCGAGTGGTCCATAAACTTCTGCTCGTCATACATTGAAGTTCTACCTGTTTGAAATTTTTGTTGTCGATGCTCAATTTTTGGTGCTCATCCGCTTTTGCACCAAATTATCCCAGCGGCAGAGCGTATCCCAGTCTGTGCAGACTGGACCGAAAAGCCTCTTCATCCGCCTTGCGTACCACCAGACAGCTTTTTCCCGCCGGCAGGCACAATTTGCGCATCTCGGGATCTTCCAGAACGGACTGCAGCACATTGGGGTCACTGCACTCCACCAGAGTGGCCTGGCCGGAGATACGGAACAGACTGGCCCGCTGTTTAATCTGGTCAAAAAAGGCCGTTACCTGCCCGGGCAGGTCCTGATCGCTGTTGTCCTGCAAAAAATTCAGCATTTCTGCAGGAGCCATGCCTTGCTCCACGGCCTGCAGAGCTCTGCCGGCATCCAGGCGGAAAAGGCCGTCCTCAGCTTGAAGGCTGAAGCGTTCCAGGAGGGTCTTGACCTGAGGATTTTTCCGGGGCTCACGCACTCTGATCTCCAGTTCCGGGCTAACCTCCAGGAAACCGGCCGGCCGGGCCGGGACATATTTTGAGGTCTGACCTAAAATCCAGGCGCCCAGACGGGTCAGACGAAGGGCCAGCAGGCCGTCATAGCGGCTCAGGCAGCTAAGGTCATCACCCCCCCAGAGTGTGCGATGATCCGAGACCGCATCCCAGGGCGGCACCAGGGCTACGTCGATGATTCCCAGGGTAGCGGCATACTCCAGCAGAAAGACCCGAATAAAGCGACCGGTCAGCATATCCCAGTCGGTATGGGAGTAGCCGAAGCTGCCGTAGACCGGATCCATGATGTACAAGGCCCAGTCATTGCGCACGATGTCAAGGGCGTCGCCCCGGGCGAAGAGATGTTTGAAAAAATCCTTGAGTAGAATCCAGTGCTCGGTCTGGAGATCGACCAAAGCTTCTTTCAGGTTCTCCCGGCCGGTTCTGGCGGCATACAAGGGCCGCTTCTTGGATTTTTGCCCCTTGATGACCTCGACCCGATTCATTTCATGGAGGATGGTCGTCTTCAGCCAACGCTCCCAGAGCATTTTCAAGAGTTCCTGAGGCTTTTTCTTCAGGGCTGCCTGACCGCTCTTGGTCAGAGCCAGCTTGCTGCCTTCGATCTGGGCCATTCTCCCGGCCTGGAGCAGCAGGGGCCAGGCAAAGGGCCGGATTCCCGCCGCTCCCATTTGGACGTCGTATTGATGCGGGGCTTCCTCGTCCTGTCCGTAAAAATCCCCCTGGGACAGGGCTTCCCGAATGACCCGGGCCCCGGCCTTGGACACACGCCCGGTCTTGGCCCCGACCCCGACCTTGCCCTGGGCCACCAGGTTGAGCATGGTCTGGACATCCAAAAGCGCGCTTTGCTCGGTGTAATGGACTTCGTAATCCCGGGTCGACTCACCGGAAGGCATTCTAATCCTGTCCGGCAAAGACGAGGCCTGTTCAAGGTCAGGGCTCGAAGGCTTCGGCACAAAGCCTTGATAGGCCCTTTGAACGTCTTTAGCGACAAAACAATGTCTGGCCAGGACAATACCCAGCAATGGGCACACGACCTTCCCCTTTGTCGACGTGGTTCCCGGGCTGCCGCGGCCGGAACCGTCCATGATGGGAAAACTCCCATACTTGGCAGCGATCTGTGTTGGATTCAGGGCGCCACCGGGATCGTGCACTGCTTCACCCAGGGCGGACTGTTCCAGTGAATTCATTTTAGCATACACAAACCTGGCGCTGTCCGGATCCGTGATCACGGACTGCAACCAGTCGATTACATCCCCTTTTCTGTACGATACCGGTTCAGGATGTTTTCCCTGCAGACTCACGGGCGCATTTTTCAGGAGCCGCTGCAGCCTTTTCAGCATGATTCGCAAATCATCCACCAGAATCGTGGACAGGGCCTCGGCCACGGATTCCGGCTGGTATTCATACCTTCGAACCATCGGCATCCCCCCTTGTTGTCGATTGATCAGCCAAACGGCCGCGGAAACGTTTCCCTGTAGAACTCCCTTTCGGAAACGTACTCATCCGGAAGCTGGATTACGTTTTCAATGCAGGTTTCTCAATAATTCATTTTTCATCAACACGCAATCAAGCCTGGGAGAGTCCTGAAGCTTTTGCCGCAGCCGGCCTTACTTGTTGATAGGTGTTGTCAACTTTGACAAAGAAGGAAACCGACCATAAGATAGTCAATCCATTCCCAAGCTTGTTGCAGCGCTTATCAGTCGTTCCCAGACAAAGGCAGTTTATCTTCAACATCACCATTTTCGAAATCGTGTACCGCAAACCATGATTGTTTCCAATCAAATGCAGCCATTACCCATAGATGAGGTCAAGGACCGTTTTCTCGAAGCCCTGGATTCGGGTCCGGTGGTGGTGGAGGCCCCCACCGGCAGCGGCAAATCCACCCGCCTGCCCCTGTGGTGCGCCCGGCAGGGAAAGACCCTGGTGGTGGAGCCCAGGCGCATGGCCTGCCGCTCTCTGGCCGCCCACCTCGCCTATTTGCAGGGGGTGCAGCTCGGCCGGGAGATCGGCTACGCGGTGCGCTACGATTCCAATTATTCCGAGGCCACCCATGTCCTCTTCGCCACCCCCGGGGTGGCCCTGCGCTGGTTCGCCTCGGACAAGCTGTCCGGTTTTACCTGTCTCATCCTGGACGAATTTCATGAACGCCGCTGGGATACCGATCTTCTGGCCGCCCTGAACCGGGATCGCTTCTCCAGGCTGGTGGTCACTTCGGCCACGGTGGAAGGCCGGAGATTGACGTCGTATGTTCGGGGCACCGGGATACAGGCCGAGGGGCGTCTCTATCCCGTGGATTGCGAGTATC
>JAIPER010000276.1 GCA_021737115.1 Desulfohalobiaceae bacterium | reverse complement strand
AGTGGAGATGGAGTTGATTTATTTCAACAGCAGCAGTTCAAAAATCCTGATGAATTTTTTCGACATGCTCGAAGACGCAGCCCGGGCCGGTCTGCCGGTAACCGTTCAGTGGAAGTATCACCAGGATAACGATATTTCTTTGGAATGCGGTGAAGAGTTCCAGGAAGATCTGGAGCATGTCGACTTTCATCTGGTCGAGTTGGAGCCGGACGAATGACCGAAAGATCGCTGAGGCCGCTTCAAGATCCTCAACTGATACAAAAAATACAAAATATGATTTCCCCCTCTCTCACGAAACACCCCTGGACCCTTCCTGAATGGGAAGGTTTGAGCAAGCACCCCAGCCCCTTCGTCCGCCAGTGGGTCGCCCAGAACGCCAAGGTATATCTGGATCAACAATCCAGGAGTCCTCTCATCAAGCGCTTGCTTCAGGATGAAAAATCTCGGGTCCGTGAAATGGCCCGACACGATTTCCTAAACACCCTCATGCCGGATTTGGCGGATCACTATCTGGAACTGGCCCAGGAAGCCGAGACATGGGGACAGAGGAGGTCCAGGGCCCTCAATGCCCTGGCCGGGCTTGGGGAGCGGGACCGCCTCATCCAATCACTACACAAGATTTCAGAGAGAATCCAGGCAGGTCACTCCCAGAGCGAAGCCCTTGTCCATGATCTCATTCGGCTGCCCCTGGCTCTGCCCCGGATGTCTCTGGTTGATGCAGAGCCGGTAGCTGAATTGGTGTTTTCAATCATCAAAGAGGCTGTTGAACAAAAGCTCTTTGATATTAAAGAGCATGAAGAGGAGCTCAGCAGGGGACTGGTCGCACTGATGCTTTCCCATCCCCGACCCAGGGAGCTGGTTGATTTCGTGCTCGACTCTGATCTGATCGATTATCTTGACCAGGAAATCCAGGAGGTCTGCGGCCGGAACTGGTACCAGGAATTCTCTGAACAGGATCAGGAGGCAGATGATAAGGACCTTGATGACTTTTTTGAGTTCCCCTGGGAATTGACTCTTGATCAACTTCAACTCTTTCTGCCCGGGGAATTCCTCCAGAGCTGGCAGGACACGCCTGAAAAACGGCTTGAACTCTGCCGGGAACAAGCCGAGACCCTCCGCAGGGGTGGAAACCCCTCTTCTGACCCGACTCACTCCCAGGAGCGGGTAAACCGTGACAGCGACCTCGGTCGTCTCCAGCGCATGGACCTGTTGTTGGAGCTCATTCTCGATGACGCGGGGCGTCAGCTCATCGATGAGGACATTGCGGAAATGAGCGCTTTGGCCCTTTTGGTTCTGCTGGCGGCAGGGCAAACCTGCTGGGGGCGGTCCCGGGCGGGGATGACCGACGAGGAGATGCTTACGATCCTGGCTGAAGACCGTCCAGGGATGATTCAGGATTGGATCTTGAATTTTTGCTTGACGCAGAGACCGAAGCAGACCGATTCAGCTTTCCGGGAGAGACTGTTGCAGTCCTCAGAATCGGCCCTGGAGGCCTATCCAAGCAGTTGGGGCAAACGGGTCCTCAGTCTGGCCCCTGATTACAAGCTGGTGGAATTGATCCCGCAGCTCATGGAATTCTTTTTGAATACAACGAAAGAGGTTGACCACCCAGACGTCTCCTTTGTGGAAACACTCCTGAGCGAGTTTCATTCTCCTGTGGTCTGGACTGAATACGCCCGGCAAGCCGGGTTGGAAAGGGGATCTGAATCTGGGGCTGCTCAGGATTCGATCCCTGCTAGGCGGGATCTCTGGTTCACCTTCCTGATCCTGCAGAAAAATCCCTGTCCGGAAGCAGCAGACTGGATCGAGGCCAATTTTCAGGCCCTGCTGCCGGAGAACGAGACCGAGTTGTTGGAGTCCGTGCTCGCCTTGGGCGATCAGCGGTTCATTCCCCGTCTGGAGTCCATTCTGGCCGAGGAGGAGATTGAACGGAAATGGGCCTTTCAAACCCTGTGCCGCCTGCATGGAGACCCTCGGGCCTTCAATGATTCCGTGGAGGATGAGCTCTGGGAGGAGGAAGAACAACGGCACCGTGAGTTGCACTCCATCTCGCAGCGGTTTTTAAGTACGCCCCTGGAACAGTTTCACTTTGACGAGCAGAAACTACTGCGTCTTCAACTCCGCTGCGATCAATGCCATGAAGTCTATCATTACAAACCAAAGCGGATCGTTGTTTACCCACCAAAGGAAGAGGGTCTCCAATTTGTAATTGATGTCGGCGGCGACATCGTGTGCAAGGCCTGCCAGGCAACAGCTGAGCACCTTGATTTGACCACGGGAGGGCGCCATCAGGTCAGTGCCGCCATGTTTACTAAACTGCAGGGGAAGGAAGATTTAATAGCCAATGCGGAGGTCTTCAGCCAGGACAAGCCGTGCGAGAAGCAGGTCTTGGTCCTGCCGCAAAGGCCATCCGTGCTTGGAGAACCTGTGCGCGACATGAAGGAAGCCCTCGAAGTGTATGCCCGGAAACTTGCCTCTGACCCGGGAAATCCAAAATTCCTGGTGGGTCGGGCCAATATATATAAGCGGCTCCTGCGCTGGCGGGAGGCCCGGCAAGACTTTCTCGAGGCCCTGGAGAGCGATCCCAACTGCCTGGATGCCATGATGAGTCTCGGCGAAATGTGCACGAGACAAGGTCAGATGGAAGAAGCCTGGGAATGGCTGCAAAAGGCTTATCAGCGTGTTTCACAGGGGACCGTGCTCCATGCCGAGCCCCAGGCCTTCAAACGGCACATTGTGGCAGAGTATGCCAAAGAGGCCCCGAAGCATGGCCTGGCGGCCCCTGTCCCATCCCCAAAGAGCCGAAAAGAGCGGGTCAAGCGCAATGACCCCTGTCCATGCGGAAGCGGCAAGAAGTATAAAAAGTGCTGCCTGGACCGCTATTGAGGGAACCGCCTGACTTTCCAAGAGAGGAGACAAGTATGGACAAGGATATGCTGCTGGAGATGGCCAGGAATCCCGAGTTGATCCCTGGCATTTACAACTACTGCAACCGCTGGTGTGAGCGCTGCATTTTCACGGCGCGATGCCTACAGTTTCAGATGGAGGAAGAAGAGGAGCGTTTTCAAAAGTCCTCAAAATCACTCGAAGAAAACGCTGCTTTTTTGGAGCAGACAGCAAGCGCCCTTTCTCTGGCTATGGAACTTATCCAGGATTTTGCCGAAAGCGAGGGGATCGACCTGGATGACCTGGATCTCGAAGAGGAGATGGAGGAACAGGAAAAGACCCATGAAGCTGTCCGCAACCATGCCTGTTCCCAGGCTGCCCTGGACTATGCGAAAAAGACCGGCCAGTGGTTTGATTCCTCAGAGGAGCTTTGGCAGGCCAAGGAACAAGAACTCAATTCCGCATCTGTGGTCGTTTCAACAGATCGTGAACCCGGGCGGGAAGTCGAGGAGATCTCGGACGCTGCCGAAGTCATTCGCTGGCACCAGCACTTCATCGCCGCCAAAATCATGAGAGCGCTGACAGGAAAGTGCCGTTCTCATGATATTGAGGATATGCCGTCTGATAGCGACGGTTCGGCCAAGGTCGCCCTGGTGGCCATCGACCACTCCATGGCCGCCTGGATGACCTTGCTTGAACATTTTCCGGGAAAACAAAGGGAGACGCTCGGGTTGCTCTCGCAATTGCGGCAGATGCAAGGCGCGGTCGAGCGGATGTTCCCAAAGGCCAGGTCCTTTGTCAGACCGGGTTTCGATGAAATCGATGGAGATGATGACAGGACCAGGCAGGTGCACTGAATCATAATTTCTCAAATTGTCACAGTACAGACTTCGTACACCTGTATACTGATCCAATTTGGTTTTTCATACCATGAAAAGAAAAGATTTACAATATCAATGCCTTAAAGTCTCGTATGAAACTTGATTTTTCTTTCTCCGTCACCCCGGCGTAGGCCGGGGTCCAGCTCTTACTTTTTCAGTCTGGATTCCGGCCTTCGCCGGAATGACGGAGGAGGTGACTCAAAGTATCTTTTTTGATCAAACTGGGCGTCTGCGACCAGAGGCAGGGCTGACACCTGAAACCTCAAGGTACAAATAAGTCACTAAAGTGTCCAAAAATTCATACAAATTTCAGCTCACTGGAAAGAGCTCTGTACATAGAACCGGCTGACTATTTATGCCGTTTCCTGAGCAGTTCTTAATTACTCCTTGAACTCATCCAGGTACTGCCCATAGCCCTCCTCTTCCAGGTCCTTTCTGGGAATAAAGCGCAGAGCAGCCGAATTCATGCAGTAGCGAAGGCCGGTCGGAGGCGGGCCGTCTTCAAAGACGTGCCCGAGATGTGAATCAGCGTATTTGGAACGGACCTCGGTCCTGGTCGTGAACAGGGAGCGATCCTTTTGGGTGACGATATGCTCCGGCTCTAAAGGACGGGTGAAGCTCGGCCAGCCGGTACCGGATTCGAACTTGTCCTTGGAGGAAAAGAGCGGTTCTCCGGAAACCACATCCACATAGATCCCCTCCTTCTTGTTGTCCCAGTACTTGTTCTTAAAGGCCGGTTCAGTGCCGTCCTCTTGAGTCACCTTGAACTGCATCGGGGTCAGTTCCTGCTTCAGCTGCTCTTGGCTCGGCTTTTCGAAAGACGACCAGCGGGGCTCGGTATTTTGTTCGATATTCACCTGTTTCTCCTCACCCCAGTGCTCTTCAATGAACGAATCCCGCCCGGAAAGAAAGCGGTAGGTTTTGTAGCGCAGGGGGTTTTCTTTATAGTAATCCTGATGCTTCTCTTCAGCCTTGTAGAAGTTCTGCAAGGGTTCGATGGGCGTCACAATGGGCTTGTCGAAAATGCCGGATTGTTCCAGGGCCTCCTTGGACCTCTCGGCAATCCGCTTCTCGAAATCGGCTTCGGTACACCAGAAGCAGCCCCCGGCGAAATAGGCTTCAGCCAGAGATGATTCGGCAGTCCTCTGCTCCCCGGCCTGGGCCGGACCGGCCATGGACAAAAGAAACAGGGCGATCAGCAATTTCATATGAAACCTCGTTATTGTTATTCCAGAGATATTTGTTCCTTGATATTGCAGGTTGCTGCAACCTCCCGGCCGCAGACCATGGTCAGCAGCTTCTTCGAGGACTGTTCCGAGAGTCCGAGGGCACCGATATCGGTTTGAAGACGATCGCATCCGCCGTATCCGGCCAGATAGCCGTTGATCCGGGCCGCAGCCGTGGAAGAAACGAGCCCTTGGGTTGTTGGATACATGGCCCGGAACTCCTTCATGAGTTCTGTGCGACGGCTGAGGGCATACTTCTGGTGGTAGTCCTCGGCCAGATAAAATCCGGTGAACGGCAGTATCTGTGTCTTGATCTCACGGTTCAGTTTCG
>JAIPER010000275.1 GCA_021737115.1 Desulfohalobiaceae bacterium | reverse complement strand
GCGATACCTCCAAAAGAACTGCCTTTCTGCCATGCCGCATGGCGATGGCATTTGCCTGCCAGCCTCTTATTGCTGGCAGGCAAAAAGAAAACCTATCCGTGTCAATCCGTGTGATCCGTGGGCAATAATCTGCTTTCTGCCATTTTCAAAGTATCCGCGGAAGACTACCCAGGCTCTTGCTGGTGGGAAATAATAGCGGTCTGACGAGGGGCAGGTATAGAATTTTGGATTTTGGATTTTAGATTTGCGATTGTTAAGACAAAGAATAAGAGCTGGTTATCTGAGATAAAACCAATAACTTTTTCTTAAAGGCTATCGAGAGAAGGATTGGCGAGGAAATAAATATCAGAGTTCACGGCGAGGAATCTTCACCGTGAACTCTGATATTATTCTTTCCGGTAAATACATTCGACCGGACAGGAGTCGATCGCCTCCTGGATTTCCTCTTCCGGCCCGCCCTCTTCCTTGATCACGTAGGCTAAACCTTCGCTTTCGTCAAAAGCGAAAACCTCGGGGCATATTTCCACGCAGCTTTCACATCCAATGCATTCATCCTGGTCGATTACAACCTTAGCCATGGTAAGCCTCCTTTTTTGAATATCTTATCTCGATTTCAATTTCCCCGCAATACGGCCGCCTGCTCCAGAATCAGGTTCTTGAAGCGATCCAGGTTCACCGGGCAGGCTTGAATGGGAATGCCCATCCAGTCGGAGTACTCGAGAAACCGTTCCGGTTCATCCGCCATATACTGTTCAACGTAGCCGATCCCGTCCAGGACGATGGCCCCTCCGCCGTGCCTGGGAAAATTCTCATTGGCCAGTCCCTTGTCCCAGCCCTTGAAGACCTGATGACGGAACTTGATCCATCCCGGGGTCATCCACCAGACCTTTTCACCACCGGCCATATCCGCAGCGATTGCACTGCGCTGGTCTTCACTGGCGATCATGTCCATGCAGTGCGTGGCCTGGATTCGTCTGACCCCGGGGCCCTGTTCTTCAATAATGGCCTGCATGGTCCGGGTCGGCTCATGGGCGTTGATGTAGCAGAATTTTCCCCCATAAATCACCAGGACTTTGTCTTTCTGTTCTTTGGCCTTCTTGATCTTTTCTATAAGCTGTCGCTCCAGCTCCTGGACATCCTCATGCAGTCCAGGGGTGGTGAAAAAAATGGAATCGGTATTGAAAAATCCCTGCTCTTTGAGATGATTGATCTCCAGCCTCAGGGTGCCACAGGAAACGATGGCCAGATCGGAAAAATCGTGTTCTTGCATAACCTGCTCCTCTTTTGAAGGCAGCCTTTCAGCTGCGGATCATTCCAGGGCGGTGTTTAAGGCCTGGGTCAGTTTGTTTTCATTCTGCAGACCGATAAAGCGTTCGACTTCCCGGCCGTCCTTGAACACGATCAAGGTGGGCACGCTCTGGATGCCCAGATCCATGGCCAGATCGCGGTTGCGATCGATATCCACTTCCTTGACCGCAGCCCGGCCTTCGAATTTTTCAGCTACCTTTTTAATGACCGGACCCTGGGCCTTGCAGGGTCCGCACCAGGCGGCCCCAAAGTCGACCAGGCTGACCCCTTGTCCGGTGATTTCATGCAGGCTGTTGCCTTTCTTGAACATGTTCATGGCTATCTCCTTTTTGATAATGGTTGATCTGTTTGAAGTGTGGACCTTAGAGCTGGTCAATCCCTTGATTCACATTTCAATAACGTATGTGAGCACAGATTTGCATTTTATGTGCCAAAAGGATAAAGAATAGACGATCTGCCCTGAATTCGGACTTTGTATACTGATCCAACTTAGCCTTTTGTGAAATTTGGACTTGGAGGCTTGGGATCTCCAGTCTTTGTTGTAAAAACCAAAATGGATCAGTATACAGGAATCTTATGTCTGATCCGAATGGTTTTCTATGCTGATGTGGTATGAATCCTGCAGGGTGAGACGGCAGACCTGGAGAACAGCAACATTCTGTTCTTACTCATCTGCCATGATTCATGGGTGCTTGGCCGTTCTTGCGTAATTATTTAAAATATCTGCTTTTCAGAAAAGATGAGGGATGAAATGCCGAAACTTTCCGTCGAACCTCTTGATGTGGAAATCGAATTTGAAAAAGGAGAAACGATCCGGGACGTTCTGCAGCGGGAAGGGATCGATATCGAAAGTCCCTGCAACGGCGAGGGAACCTGCGGCAAGTGCAGAGTTTGGGTAAAAAGCGTGCAGGACCTGCCTGAAACGGAACATGAAAGCATCACCCCGGAGCAGGCGGCTAAGGGACTCCGGCTCGCCTGCCTCTCGATCCCGGAGCACGACCTGCGTATCGAACTGCCAGCGGACTTCAGCCTGGATGCCAAACGTTTCCGGCAGGCCCAGCAGATTCTGGAAGGGGAACGTCTGTCCTGGTCGCGTGTCCTTCCGGCTGCGGCCGTGCATTGGGACAAGGGGATGTACTGGTTCTCCTACCAGGGGCTGGATAAGATAACGGCCATTAAGCAGTGGAAGGAAGGTTTTGTTCCCAAAGGATTGTCCGTGGACCTTGGAACCACGAGTCTGGTGGTTTCTCTTCTTTCCCTGAAGTCCGGGGAGGAGCTGGCCACTACCTCCAGCTTGAATCCTCAGATCAAGTTCGGCCACGATATCATGACCCGGATCCACCATGGATCCAGCGATGAAGGCTTGAAGGACCTTTCCGAATCAGTCAGGCATGGTCTGAACTCCCTTATCGAACAGGCCTGTCTCGATTCCAACTCCGATCCCCTGGAGATCCTTGACGTGGTGGTGGGAGGCAACACCACCATGCTCCAGCTTGCCGCAGGCCTGGATCCGGCTCCGCTGGGCAAGCTGCCCTTCACGGTCGGGATCCAGGGGGCCACGAGTTATCCTGTCTCCAGGTTCGGCCTGCAGACCAACCCACTGGCCAGGGTCTATGTTCCGCCCATTACCCATGCTTTCGTAGGCACGGACATCAGTGCCGGTCTCTTGATGAGCCAGGGGTTTTTCGATGACCAACTGGCCCTGCTCTTCATGGACATCGGCACCAACGGGGAAATGGGCCTGAACCTCAGGGGAAAGCGGCTCATGACATCCACGGCCGCAGGCCCGGCCTTCGAAGGGGCCGGGCTCTCGAGCGGGATGCGGGCTTCAACCGGGGCCATTGAAACCGTGACCACGGACGGCAGGGACATTTGTCTGGAGACTATCGGCCGGGCACCGATCAAGGGGATCTGCGGCAGCGGCTTGATGGACCTGATAGCGGTTCTTCTGGGGCTCGGCGTGATCGATCATTCGGGCCGGATGCTTCACCCGGACAAAAAGGGACAGGTCCCGGAACCCATCCGGGAACGGATCGAGTTCCTCGAGGATCAACCGGCCTTCAGACTGGAAGAGGGAGTCTATCTCACTCAGCGTGACGTCAGGCAGGTCCAGCTGGCCAAAGCGGCGGTCAGGGCGGCCATGGAGGAAATTCTGCACGAGGCCGGAAGCGATTCAACTGATCTGGATCGGATCGTGATCGCGGGCGGGTTCGGATTTTCACTCAATCCCGGGAGCCTGGAAGCCATTGGTCTGCTGCCCGAGGGCACCCGGGAGAAGGTCCACTTTGCCGGGAACACGAGCCGGAGCGGCTGCGCCTGGCTGTTGATCGACACTTCCTACCGTCTTTATCTGGAAGAGAAAATGAAGGAGGTTGAACACGTTTCCATAGCAGAGCGCAAGGATTTTATGGAGGTTTTTGTCCAGCGGATGCATTTTCCGGAACCCTGTTTCGGTGAGTCGGTGAATCGGTGAGTCGGTGAGTCGGTGAGTCGGTGAATCAGTGAGTCGGTGAATCGGTGAGTCGGTGAATCAGTGAATCGGTGAATCAGTGAATCGGTAAGTCAGTGAATCGGTGAGAGTAAGTCGGTGGGAGGAAGGCAGACGTCGGACATCGGATGTCGGAGATCGGAAGTTGGGGGTTGGCCGGTGAAATACATAAGTATTTATAATGATTCATAAATAATGTCCCATACATCTCCTTGTTTTTTCTCTGCCTTTGAATATCAAATCCGTCTCACGGCAAACAATTCCCGAAATCAATGTGCTTGTTCGACCGTCAAACGAACACCCAGGGCCTTGCAAACACGCTGAATGGTCTCAAAGCGTGGATGACTTTGGGGGCGCAGGGCTTTATACAGAGCCTCGCGCTGAATGCCGCTGGCCTTTGCAATTTCACTCATCCCGCGGGCTTTGGCAATATGGCCCAAAGCGGCGGCCAGTTCGCCGCTGTCACCATCTTCGATAACTTGCTGCAGATATTCAACTATATCCGCATCATTCTTTAGCTGATGAGCCATATCAAATTCAGGCAAATTTTCAATTTTAAGGTTATCACTCATCTTTTTCCTCCATAATTTTAGCAGCTAAACGCTTGGCAGCTTTAATGGTAAACCGAGAAATGAAGGATGCCTGATCTAACTTGGATTTTTGAGAAAACAAGATCTGAAGGCGAGGGATTATGTATATTTATCAAGCATGTCATCAAAGGCTGGCGACCCCAAGGGCCCAGGCCCAAATTTCACAAAAAGCTAAGTTGGATCAGTATATCAGCTTTGCATGAGGCAGGTCTCGTATGAAACTAGCTTTTTCTTTCTCCGTCACCCCGGCGAAGGCCGGGGTCCAGCTCATACACTTTCAGTCTGGATTCCGGCCTTCGCCGGAATGACGGAGAGGGTGACCAAAAGTTTCATCAATGATCAAACTGTTCGGTCTGCGGTCTGAGGCAGGGCTGCCCTCTGCCCTCTGCCTCTTTCCGACCCCCGACCTCTGTCCTCAGTCCTCTGCCCTCCGCCCACTGACCACTAACAACTGACCACTGCCTACTGCCTACTGACTACTGCCCACTGCCTTACCGGCCTGCAGATGCTCCTCAGCCGAGTGCACGGCTATGGCCGCGTCACCGACGGCGGTTACGATCTGCCGCAAAGGGGTGTGACGGACATCACCCACTGCATACACACCCGGGACCGAGGTCTGCATGTTCTGATCCGTGAGGATAAAGCCCCACTCATCGGTTTTCAGCGTGTTGCCGATAAATTGTGCATTCGGCGTGGTCCCCACCCAGATAAAGCAGCCGTCCACTGGCAGGTTCCGGTTCTCCCCAGTTTTCACGTTTTGGATCACCAGTCCTTCCACTGTCAGTCCGCTGCCGTTGATATCAGTGACCACGCTGTCCCAGACGATCTCTATCTTGTCATTGGCCAGGGCCCGCTCTTGAAGAATTTTTGTGGCCCGGAGTTCGTCTCTTCTATGGACGAGGTAGACCTTTTCCACAAATTTCGTCAGGAAAAGGGCTT
>JAIPER010000274.1 GCA_021737115.1 Desulfohalobiaceae bacterium | reverse complement strand
ATGCCGCCCCAGGAAGGCATGGGCGGCCTCACTCCTATACCCAGAAAAGAAAGGGTGGCTTCTAAAAGTACTGTGGTCGAAATGCCCAGGGTCGCCCAGACGAAAACGGTAGGTGCCAAATGCGGTATTACGTGCAGAAAGAGGATGCGGGGCCAGCTCGCCCCCAGAGAACGGACGGCTTCTATGAACTCGCTTTCTGCCAGTGAGCGCGTCTGCGCATAGATCACCCGGGCTACCCAGACCCAGTTTACCAGTGCAATGACCAGGGCCACAATCCAGAGACTGGGTGAGAAGATGGCCGCCAGGGCGATGGCCAGCAACAAAGCAGGAAAGGCCATCATCAGATCGGTAAAACGCATGACCGCACCACCGATGAAGCCGCCGACATATCCCCCGATCACACCCAGAAACGTACCCAAAAGGACTGCCACTCCATTGGCTACGACACCAATAATCAGGGAAGTACGGGCACCATAAAGTAAACGAGACAGAAGATCACGACCCAGAAGGTCCGTTCCCAAAAAAAAATCTGCAGACGGAGGCAGAGGAGCCCCCTGGAGGGATAATCCCTCAAAGAACTGTTCATACGGGTCATGAGGAGCTAACAAGGGCGCAAAAACAGCTGCGAAAATAATGACGGCCAGAACTCCGGCCGCAGTAACAGCCACTTTTTTGCGGAGAAACTTGCGCCAAGCATAAGACACGGCAAACTCTATCCCTGGTAAGTAAAAGTAAAAAAAGGATCGCAACAAATAATTGCAATCCAGTTCCTGATTCTCAGATCAGTGTGCTCTAATAAAGAGATCCACGGTGATGGCAAGACATTGCCAGGATTAATATTGTTTTTTTGCAAAACTGTCAAGACTGGGGTTGCCGGTTTGCCGGTTGTCTCAGGTGAGCTTGTTTTGTCCTTGGTTTTTCGTTAATGATATCAAGATAAAAGGACATACCATGAAAACACGAGGACAACTTTTTTTCATCCTTCAAAGTGGTTATCCTGTAATTTATACATGTCTTCTTGTTCTTTTGTAAAACTTTATCGCAATATACCTAAGTTTTTGTTCTTCAAACATGGTTGAAGGTCATGTTCAAATCGTTTAGACTGCAAAGAACGATTTCATATAAAAATTCCGATTCAAGTATTGAAAAGCAAACTTACCGTTATCTGGTTCGAGCATACGGATTGCAAGCTCGAACCGGATATGAGGGGGAACCATGCCAGACCTGCCGACCACCACCTTCGGTCCTGATGTCCGGGAAGTAACCCGGATCGGTCTCGGGGGAGAGGGAGTCCTGCGGACCAGAAAGCAAAAGACCGAGGTCCGGGAGGTCATCCAGGAAGCCATTGCCCAGGGGATCACCTATTTCGATACTGCGCCGGCCTATCAGGAAAGTCAGTCCTACCTGGGATCGGTCTGGAAGGAACAGCCCAAGGTCCGGGAGACTGTTTTTCAGACCAGCAAATCCCCGGGCAGGACCTATGACCAAGCCATGGCCGACCTGAGACAGAGCCTGGAAACTCTAAACTCCGATCACCTCGATCTCTGGCAGATCCATGACCTGCGGACCTGGGAGGAAGTCAAACAGATCGAAGGGCCAAACGTGGCCTTGAAGGCCTTCAGCGAAGCCAGGGACGAGGGCCTGGTCCGGCATATCGGGGTCACCGGCCATCACGATCCGGAAGTGCTTGCTCACGCCGTGACCGACTGGCCTCTGGATTCGGTTCTCCTGCCGGTCAATCCGGCCGAGATGATCCTGGGCGGTTTTCTGGACGGGGTGATTTTTGAAGCCAGGGAGAAGAACATGACCGTCATCGGCATGAAATGCCTGGGCGGGGGGCGGTATGTGCAACCTGAAAACGGCATCAGCGCCGAGATGCTTTTGCGTTATGCCCTGAACTGCCCTGTGGATCTGATCATCGTCGGCTGCTCATTGCCCGAGCATGTCAGGGAGTTGGTTTCCGCAGCCCTTGAAAGCGGGACAGCTCTAAACAGCCACCGGATCGAAGAGGCCTTCCGGCCCTATGCCGCAAGGCTTGCCTACTACCGCGGCCAGATTCAGCCCTGGCCGTAAGTCAAGTTTTTGGAAAAGAAAAGGTTTCTCTTTGGACCGACTCGGGTTTCACCCCGCAGGCCTGGAGTTCGTTCAGGACATGTTCCTGCATCCCGGGAGGCCCGCACAGGTAAACCGCGCTAGAAGAAACCCGGATATACTCGTCCAGCAATTCCCTGCTGATATGGCCCGTGGTATAGCGTATGGAGCCGGAAACCCCGTCTTCCGGAATATTCTCCTCCTTCTCCCTGCTCAGGACATGAATAATATCGAGGTTTAATTCCGCGGTCATCGTCTTGAGTTCCTCCTCCGCAAAAACATCATCTAACGTTTTGTTGGCCCAGAAAAGGGTAACCCTATTCGAGGCCCCGGTTGACAGGAAATGGCGCAGGACACTCAAGAAAGGGGTGATTCCGACTCCGCCGGCAATCATGACGATATCGTCATGTTCTTCAATATCCTGGCAAAACTTGCCGTATGGTCCGGAAAACTTGATTTTATCGCCTGATTTTAATTCAGGGATGGTCGAAGTGAAATTCCCCTGCTGCTTGATGGTCATGCGCAGGTTTTCTTCAGTTGGCGAACAGGACAGGGTAAAAGGGTGGGGTTCGCTCCACTGACCGTCACGATACACCCGTATGATCCCGTACTGCCCCGGCTTCCAGTCGACGACCCGCCAGTCTTCCGGCTTTTCAAAGATGATGGAGGTGACGTCGTAGTTTTCCGGCCTGGTCTTGATCACTTCACAGGTATCACTGACTTTTTTTCCCATGTGGCTTCTCCGGTTGCGGCTGTCTCAAACTCCAGCTCAGATATAGTTAATACAGGACATACTATCAAAAGGGGCAGTCTGGGGCAACTCAATACTTCTTATACTTCCTGGAGGCATAGTTCGCCTCGCCGAGACTGACCCCACGCCGCTGGAGCAGGCTGCCTTCGGAGAGATAGAGATCGACCAGGGCGATGCGGTAATTGACGATCGCTCTGACCTCCTCGATCCGGGCGGCCAGCAGATCACGCTGGGCCTGAGCCACCAGAAGCGCAGTGCTGGCTCCCACATCGAAGCGCTCCTTTTCCGCGCGGGCGGTCTGCTCTGCAAACCGCCGGGTGGCCTTTGATGCGGTGATCTGCTGCCTGGCCCGCTCCACTTCATTGACTGCCAGACGCACATCCAGACGGACGATCTGCCTGAGGTTGTCAACAGCCTCGGCAGCCTGACGATGGGTGGCCCGGGCCGCCTCATGCCGGGCCTCGTCCGCCCGGTTCCCTAAAAAGTGGCTCAATCTCAGCCCTGTGCTGAAATCGTACGAATCCTCGTCCAGATTCCTAAAAGAATCGGAAAAACTCTCTGCAAATCCGGTTTTTCCAAGATCAATGAACAGGTCGAGCTTCGGCAGCAGCCCGTTTCGGGTCACGATGGTTTCCAGGCGGCCCTGCCGTCTGCGCAAGTGGGCCTCGGCCAGATCTGGTCGGGACCGCTCCGCCAGGGCCAGGCGTTCGGCCTGGTTCTCAAGTGGCTCTGCTACGATCCGAGGATCGCTTTCTGGCTGAAACCGCCTGTCCAGCTGCCCGGTCTCTCCGGGGCTGATCAATCGCAGCAGCCTCAGCCGGCGCTCCTCCAGAAGACTGCGGGCATCGATGAGGTCCTGCTCCCGGCGGGCCACCTCGGCCCGTGTCGCCGCCGCCTGCGTCTCGGGCAAAAGTCCGACCTCGATCTGCTGTTCGACCTCGTTTCGCTGCTGCCTGGCAATGTCCAGGGAGCTTTCAAAAATCGATATTTCCTGCAGGGCCAGGACATAATTCCAGTAGGCGATTTCCGTTTGAGCCAGAAGCACCTCGGTGAATCCACGCAGCTCGTAAATACTGGCCAGCGTGTCCAACTCGGCCTGGCGAACGCTGACCAGATTCACGGCCGGTCCGAACCCTTCAAGCAGGGACTGGGTGATGGACAGCCCCACTCGGGCGCTGGTCTGATCCGGGGACCGATTGGACTGTATCCTGTCATGATCAAGGCTGGCCTCAAGGGTTGTTCCAGAGGGCAGGTCCTGCCTTATCCCGGCCTCAGCCAGGGTTTGGGATGATTCCACTGCAAACTGCTCTCCAGTGGCCCGGGAGATTTCACTGGCGGTCTCCTCGGCATACCTGTATTCGGCAAACAGCTCCGGATCAAAGACCCCCCGCTCGATCAGCTCAAAGGTGCCCGCAATGATCGGACTTAACTGTTGCACCCGGAGTTCGCGGTTGTTTCGAAGGGCCAGGATGGTGGTTTCCTCGATGGACAGCTTAAGGGGCTTCCCGGGCGGCGGCAGTTCAAATTCCGGTTTTCCGGTCATCTCCGGCTGAAAGGCTCCGGCCGATTCAAGAGGTTCAAGCGCCTCCTCCCGGATCAAGGCATCGTAATCCGGCTGAAAGACTTCCCAGTGATCCACCGGTGTACACCCGCTTGTCAGCCAGCAAAAAAATGAAAGAAACCAAAGCATACAGTTTGCGCTGAAACTTCCTCTGATCAAAGTCCATACTCCTTTTGCTGCAAGGGGTGTGCGTCTGACTAGCTCTGAAGAAAGTTCACGAGTCTTCAAAAACTCAGCCTTCGTACACCTGTACCAATTATTAGTGGCTTACGCCGTTAGCACTGTCATAAAAAACAAGAACTTTTAACCACAAAGGTACAAACGTTACTTCGTGGTTTAATTTTCTTTTTCTTAACCGTGAACCGCGAACCGCGAACCTGGAACCTTTGGGTTGCGGGCGAAGCCCGCTTTAACTATTATATGTCAGACCTGCCAGATGCAGGGCTGACATGAGACAAAGAGTAGACCGCCGGAATGAGAACCAGGGTGATCAGGGTCGAACCGGCCAGACCGCCCACCACGGCTCTGGCCAGGGGCGCCTGGGCCTCGGCCCCCTCCCCGATGCCGAAGGCCAGGGGCAGGAGCCCGAGGATCGTGGTAAAGGTCGTCATCAGAATGGGCCGCAAGCGGCGGCGGCCGGCTTCGGCCACGGCATCGTGCACGGATCTTCCTTCCCGGGTCAGACGCCCGGCCTGGTCCACCAGCAGAATGGCATTGTTGACCACGATCCCGCCCAGCATGATGCAGCCGATATAGGATTGCACATTCAGGGTGGTTTCGGTCAGAAACAGGGTTAGGAGCACCCCGACCGCGGCCAGGGGCACGGAAAACATGACCACCATGGGGTTTACAAGGGACTCGTACTGGCAGGCCAGGACCATGTACACCAGGACCAGGGCCAGAAGAAGCGAAATCACCAGCTCATGAAAAGCCTCCTGCTG
>JAIPER010000273.1 GCA_021737115.1 Desulfohalobiaceae bacterium | reverse complement strand
CCTCGGCAGGACAAGAACAGCGATCTGATCCGCTTTTGCCTTAAGGCCCTTGAAAACGAGCCGAAGTACGGCCGTATCCTGCAAGCGACCTCCCGGATCATTGAACAGCGCAAACAGCGCACCCGAGCCTTTTTCAACCGGGTGGCGGACCATTGGGAAGCCCTGAAGCGGGACATCCTGGGAGGCCTGGATCTGGGCGCGGTCGTTTTGGACAACATACCCGAAACCGGGGTCCTGGTTGATCTCGGCTGCGGCACGGGAGAACTCCTGAGCGGGTTATCCCGGAAGGGGGACAAGGTCATAGGCGTGGACAGCTCTCCCGAGATGCTGGCCAGAGCCAGGGCTTCCGGACTCGCGGACCAAAACGGGATTGAGCTCAGACTGGGGGAGCTGGAACATCTGCCTCTCTCGGACCGGGAGGCCGGAGCTGCGGTCTTGAACATGGTCCTGCACCACCTCCCGGTGCCGGCTGCCGGCATCAGGGAAGCAGCCAGGGTTCTGGAGCCGGACGGCCTTTTCCTGATCACCGATTTTGCCAAGCACGACCAGGAGGAGATCAGGAAAAAGTACGGCGGTGTATGGCTTGGCTTTACCAGAAATGAAATTGAGCAATGGCTGGAGGATGCCGGTTTTCTGCTGCAGGATTTCCAGGAGCATCCTGTTGGTCATGGCTTGATGATATATGTGTATAGGGCAAGTAAATTGTAACCAAATCAAGGAGGTAGCATGGATACCACGGACAAATACGAAGTCTTGGACATGAGCCTGGCCGCTCAGGGCAAGAACAATCTGGAGTTGGCCGAGCTGAATATGGGGGCCCTGTTGGAAGTCAGAAAGCGGTTTGTCAAAGAAAAGCCGCTCAAAGGGGTCAAGATCGGCCTGGCCCTGCATGTGACCAAAGAAACAGGCATCCTGGTCAGAACATTGATCGCGGGCGGAGCGGATGTGGCCATCACCGGCTGCAATCCGTTGTCCACTCAAAACGATGTGGCCGCGGCCCTGGCCGAAGAAGGGGTCAAGGTCTGGGCCTACAAAGGAGAGACCAACGAGGATTACTACCGCTATCTGAACAATGTCATCAAGTTCGGTCCGCAGATCACCATCGATGATGGCTGCGACCTCGTTTCCGAGATCCACAAGAACTATCCGCAAATGATCAAGGACATCATCTGCGGGTGCGAGGAAACCACCACCGGGATCATCCGCCTCAAGGCCATGGAGAACGACAAGGCCTTGAAGTATCCGATGATTGCGGTCAATGACAACAAGACCAAGCATCTGGTGGACAACTTCTACGGGACCGGTCAGTCCACCATAGACGGGATCACTCGGGCCACGAACCTGCTCTATGCGGGCAAGACCGTTGTAGTCTGCGGCTATGGAAGCTGCGGTCGGGGGGTGGCCCAGAGAGCCAGAGGGCTGGGTTCCAATGTGATCGTCACAGAATGCGATCGCTTCCGGGCCCTCCAGGCCGCTTATGACGGCTTCCGGGTCATGCCCATGGCCGAAGCCGCAAGTCTGGGGCACCTGTTCTGTTCGGTGACCGGAAACAAGCACGTCATTAGTTTCGAACATATGAAAAAGATGAAAAACGGAGCCATCATGGCCAATTCCGGGCATTTCGATATCGAGATCGAACTCTCCACCCTGGCCGAAAAGGCCTCGTCCGTGAGGTCGGTCCGTCCTTCCATGGAAGAGTATGTCCTGGACGGCAAAAAGCTCTTTGTCCTGGGGGAGGGCAGGTTGATCAACCTGGCCGCTGCCGAAGGGCATCCCAGCGAGGTCATGTCCACCTCGTTCTGCGGTCAGGCCCTGGCCTGCGAGTACGGGGTCAAGAACAGGGACTCCATGAAGCCTGAAGTGATTCAGCTCCCGGAAAGCCTGGATGACGAGATCGCCGGGCTGCAGCTCACGGCCATGGGACTGTCCATCGACACCATGACTCCGGAGCAGAGCAGGTATCTCAATTCCTGGGAGGAAGGCACATAACCCAAAATTCCGGTTCAGAAACCGGAATTTTGGGTTATAGATTATGATTTTATTTTGCGACCAAAATGATTTCGGCTATAGGCTTTAAGAAAAAGTTTTTGGATTTATGTCAGATAACCAGCTCTTATTCTTTGTCTTAACAATCCAAAATCCAAAATCCAAAATCTAAAATTCTATATTAACCCCATAACCGAAATAGAGGGTGTCTTCACCCTCTATTTCGGTTCTTCGAAGTACTGGGCCTGATAAGTCAGAATCTCCGGATGTTCCGTCTTCCAGGCTTCGGCGGGCAGGCCTGCTTTCAGACAGAGCTGGCTCAGGAATTGCTTGGCATCCGGTAGCTGCTCCCAGACCTGGGGCAGAAAGGTGGATCTGGCCATGCCTTTTTTCAGGATGACACCGTCCACTTTCGGCCGGAGCTTGTGCAGAAGGTCCTGCCCATCCTTGTAATCAAGGGGCTGCGGCTCGCTGAGCACACTGACTTCGATGTGCGTCTCTTCGAGCTCCCGGGCCGCAAGCGGTGGAAACCGGGGGTCGTGCAGGGCGGCGTTGACAGCGTTTTCCCTGACGCTGTCCACGGTGGATTTCTCCGCCGTCAGGCAGCCGATGCAGCCTCGAAGCCTGTCCTTGATATGCAGGGTCACGAAAGTCCCGCGTTTTTGCTGGAGTTTCGGCTCTGCAAGGACCCGCTGGACTTCCTCGTCCAGGGGCTCGTTCGTTTTGCCAAGCGTGTTGCGAAGGGTCGATCTGGCCAGTTGCACGAGGGCCTGTCCCTGTTCCCCGGTCAGTTCCTGTCCCTGATCTTCCGCGGTCTGCATACCTCACTCCTTCGGATATTCAAGTTTTCAACCCTGAACCGTGTTCTCGCATGCAGGCGAGGATCTCATCCCTGGTGTAGACCGGGCCCTTTCCTATCCCCGGGCACTGAGAGGCTGTCTGCTTCCAGGCGTAGCGGCTGCGCAGGTTCTTGAACCAGAAGGGCCAGGTCCGGCACTGTCTGGGACGAACCGGGTAAATGCGGCAGCCGCCCGCATAGAGCAGGCAGTTGCCCTGTTTATCCTCTTTGATGCTGTAGCCGTCCCGGAACGGGTAGAGCAGATCAGC
Organism: Desulfohalobiaceae bacterium; assembly: GCA_021737115.1. Classification (GTDB taxonomy): domain Bacteria; phylum Desulfobacterota; class Desulfovibrionia; order Desulfovibrionales; family Desulfothermaceae; genus JAABTT01. The sequence goes on along the minus strand of JAIPER010000273.1, from coordinate 2,276 downwards.
GATGAATGCCTCTTCCGGCAGTCCAAGAGAGTCGGCAATGGCCTTCACCTCGTCTGGAGCGACATATACGGTCCCGGGCTCTCCGGTGCAGCACCTCCCGCACTGTTGGCACTCAAACCTGAGGCCCCGGTCAAAGAAACAGGCACAGCTATCCCTGGATTGCATCGAATTTTTCCTCAAGAAACGAGAGCAGGCTCTGGTGCCAGAGTCCTTTTTGCTCCAGGTAACACGGATGCGGGGCTCCTTCGAGGATGACCAGCCTGGAGTCCGGGATTTCTCGTTCCAGAAACCGGCCGTTTTCAGGATCAGAAACAGTGTCCGCACTCCCCCAGACCAGGAGGCAGGGAATCGAAATACTCCGAAAACGGGATTTGTGTTCCGTGATGCCCACCGAACCCACCAGGACCAGGCCGCCGACGTACTCCGGATAGAAAAAATAGGTTTCCAGGGCGTATCTGCCCCCTCTGGACGGGCCGATAATGACTGGCTGCTGAAGGTTTTCACGGATAATGTATTCCTTGATGACCTCGTTCTTGGCGGCCCGGCATTTTTCCGAACCTCCGAATCCGGGCATATCCAGGGCATGAACCGGGTAACCGTTCTCGAGAAGCAGATCCAGGGTTCCGAGATCCAGCCAGGTAGCGGCCTCGAACGCGGCTCCGTGCAGAAGAATGACCGGCCTTTTGCCGCCCCCCGGATGGTGGATGCGGTTGATCCGGCAGGGGCCGGCAGATGTCTGTTGTGGAGTTAATGCACTCATGCCGCCTCGCTCCTTGTCTGTTGAATGGGTTGTATCCATCAGGGTCAGCTCCCAGTGGTCCGCTTGCTGATCATAGCGCAGGATGTAGTCGGCCTGGTCGCTTCCTTTGACCTTGAAGTAACGGTGGTCCGGTCCCTGCCAGCGGTCGAGAATTGCTAGCACGTCGATCAAACGAGATCCAAGAGAGAATCGTCTTGGCTCCTGTTCAGCCTTGTAGCCGGCGTATGAAAAAACCTGGACCTTCATTTCGTGGTCAAGAGGAGGCTGCAGCAGGTCACCGCTCCTTCGGCCTTGGCCAGTTCCGAAAGATCCAGGGCCCTGACTGCAAGGCCTCGTTTTTCCAGCCGCTCCCGCGTCCGGGGATAGGCCGTTGCGTAGACGACGTTATGGTTGACACACAGGACATTGGCCCCGAAGGGTTCCCGGGGGTCGACCTCGATGTGCCGCAGGGAGTCGAACTGCTCCCTGTGCACCCAGTCCGGATTCAAAAGCACTGTCCCGGCAGCGCACCGGGTGACGGCTGTTTTCAGGTGCAGGCAGCCGCTGACATCGACCCCTTGAACGGTGTAGCCGAACGGGGCGACCAGCTCACGCAGCTGCTCGCGTCCGGCCCGGTTGCTCCTGGAGGTCCGGCCGCAGTACAGGGTGCGGTCGATAAGGAGCACGTCTCCCCCGTCCAGGGTCCCCGGCTTTTCAATATACACCAGATGGCGATCTTCTTGCAAGGCCCGGGCGATCGTTTCTGGTTCAGGACGCCTGGAAGCGGCTCCGGGTCTGGTCATGACCGCCGCCTCGTCCAGGACCACGGCCGTGTCCTCCACAAACACCGAGTCCGGGAGGTCCGGTTCAGCAGGCAGGCTGCGCACGTCACAGCCCAGGTCGGCCAGAAGGCGTTCATACTTTGCATGTTGTGTAGCGGCTTTGTCCGGATCGATGTCCTTTTTGCCGATATGGGTCAGCTCGCAGGCATTCATGGCCGGACTGACCTTGCGGGTGATGGCGGTTAAAGGCATGGGCCTGACTCCCGGGCTGAGTTGCTGTTTCGTTCTTCTGTAACTAGTGATAAATTTAAATTAAGATATTCTATCATTACTCATCTACTCTGGTCCAGGGTGCTTGGCCATTAAAGAGACCTTTTACCGGGATCTTTTTCCTCTTCAACCGTGAACCGTGAACCGTGAACCTGGAACCTTTTCGTAGTTTTGGTCAACTGTTCGATCTCGGAGGCGGACAAGTAGCGGAATTTCCCTCTGGGGAGGTTCCGGAGGTCGACCGACCCCTGCCGCACCCGGATGAGCCTGATCACTGTCAGTCCGAGTTCCCTGCACATTCTCCGGATTTGCCGGTTTATTCCCTGGTTGAGGATCATTTCCAGCCAGGTCCTGTCTTGTTGCTTCTTGACCACAGTCACCGAGACTGGAGCCAGCTGTTCCCCTTCCTTGAGGGTCATGCCTCGGCGCATGGTCTCTAGACGATCCGGAGTAGTCGGTCCTTGAACCAGGACCCTGTAGGTCTT
>JAIPER010000272.1 GCA_021737115.1 Desulfohalobiaceae bacterium | reverse complement strand
TCATAGTTTAGGGCAGAGCCTAAGAGTCCGGAGGGGGCAGGGATCCCCCATGAGCGAGCCTTAGAAAACCGAGAGCCGGAAGCGTCTTAGCGAAAGAGAGCCCTGTGACCGGTTCGCTGTCTATAACCGGAGTCTCATAGGAGCAGTCAGCAGGTCAGGTGCAGCCCCAGGCAGACCTCTTTGCCCTGCCCCGCGAGCCTGAAGTATTCCTGCACCGCCTCTCGGGTGGGGATCTCGAATAAACTGATTCCCAGATCTTGCAGATACTCTTTCAATTCTTCGGCGGCCTTCATGTTTCCAGGGTCTCCCTGGCCGAGCACAATAATTTTTGGCCCGGCTTCGACAAGATCCCGGACATCCTCAAACTCAACACGATGTCCGCTCTTTCGCCACCATGGATAGATCACCCGGTTCCCACAGACCTTGAGATCGTTGGTGTAGAGCTGACCATCAACCCTGATCCGTCCGAATTGAAATCCTTCTATCTTTACCATATCAGTGCCGGTTAATTTTCAGTATGAAAATGCTGCTCCGTTTCGGCGTACAGGGGCTGAAACCCTTCGAGTACGGCCAGAAGAGGCTTTATGCGGCTGAAAAAACGGTCCTGTTCACCCTTGGGGACCGGTTCGCAGGGCGTTGACTCCACCTTGAGAGGATTGACATAGCGGCCATGCTTCTTGACCCGATAATCGAGATGAGGGCCGGTGGAAAGGCCGGTTGAACCGACATACCCGATGACCTCGCCCTGAACCACCCGTTTTCCCCTCCTGATTCCCTTGGCGAAGCCGCTCAGATGATTATACATGGTCACATAACTGTTCGGATGGCGAACTTTGAGGTAATTCCCGTTGCCTTTGTGATAGGCCCGGGTGATGACGGTCCCGTCTCCCACGCTCTTGACCGGGGTGCCCCGGGGGGCCGCATAATCGATCCCCTGATGCGAACGGACCCTCTTTAATATCGGATGCATCCTGCGCATCGTGTAGCCGGAGGAGATCCGGGAGAAGTGCAGCGGAGCCTTTAAAAACGATTTGCGCACCGACTGGCCTTTGGCGTTGAAATATTCCTTGCCCCCGTTGTCCAGAGCAAATAGAAAGGCCTGGTAGGTCCTTCCCTGATTGACGAATCTGGCCGCCAGGATGTCTCCGTATCCGGCCCATTCCCCCTTGCGGTACCGCTTCTCCACAATGAGGCGGAAGGAGTCGCCTTTGCGGATATCCCTGATGAAATCGATGTCCCAGGCAAAGATATCGGCCAGTTCTATGGCCAGCTGATCCTGTTCCCCGCTGTCCCCCACTGCCTCGAAGAGGCTGGTCTCGATGCTGCCCTGGACCAGATGGCGCGTCACTTCGTATTCTATATTCTTTTTGCTGACCGCAAAGCCCCCCTGCTCAATCTCCACGCAGAGCTTGTCCGAGGCATCGATGTCATACTCGAACCCGGAAAAAGTATCTTCCTTGAAAAAAAGACGGTAGCTGTTGCCGCTTCTGATCTTTTTCAGGGAAAACACTTCATTGCACTGCTTGCCCAAATAATAAATGTCGGAAACGCTGAGATGGTCAGCCAAAAGATCGGTCACGGTCTGGCCCGCTTCGACCGTCTTTTCCTCGACCCGTAGCTCGTCATCGGGTGCTTCAACCCGCTCCTGGGATTTTTCTCTGATGGGAGTCTTTTCGGGTCGGACATCCTCAGCTTTGGATTTCTTAATTTTTTCAGGAAGATCTTTATCTGTGTCCACTTCCGGCTCAACGGCGGACAGCCCCTGCGTGGATTCTCCGGATTGAATGCTGGCCTGGGTGTTGTTATCCAGAAGCACATTATTGACCAGGAAGACCACAGCCAGGATGACCGCAAAAGCGGCCAGAGCCGCTTGCAAATAGATCAACCTTCCGCCGGACAAAAGCTTCAGACTGAAGCGCTCTCCATAGCGTCGATTTTTCCGCATGGCCATTTCATTCCAATTATCACCAAGAATGTCAAGGAAAAACTCAGATCTTTGTTGTCCTCAAACCGGTTTTCGATTTTTCCAACATAGATTCCGCTTTGTTTGCTTCAAAAATCATTGGGGATAGGTTGCCTCGGTTTAAGGTAATATCGTTCTCTATAAAAAAAACCGAGCCTCTTGCTTTTTTTCCAAACAAGAGGTATAGCTCCTCTCTAGAGATAACCTTAGCCTCATCAGATAGGTAGGCGCAGCCAGAGTCTGCACTCTTGTGAAACTTCAGAACTGTTTTGAAACAACCGCTCCTTGCAGTTCGCTTGATTATGGGGACGAAGGCAGGGACGGCAGAGGATGATTCTCTTTCCGCCCGGGCGATCCCGCTGAAACCAGCAAGCTGAGGCTGACGCCTGTTTCACGGGACAAGTGCTCCCCGGGCGGAAGGCCCAGCCGCTGTCGCGGCAAGAGCCGGGTTGCTTTCGCGCCAGCGATGGCGCTTTTGCCCAGGAATGTCGCTGGGCAAAAAAGAAACTCATCTGTCTTTTCATCCATCCCCATAATCTGCCTTTAAATCAAGTGAGGCTTGGCGAACGGTTGTTACAAACCTTCAGTTTCTTCATTGATCAAACTGGCAGTTATGGATTTCAACATCAGCATAACAGCATGATCGTATAAGTATTATTAATTTAAAGTGTTATGTGTCAGGCCTGCCAGAGGCAGGGCTGACAAAGAAAAATTTTTACCATGATCGACGAAACAATCATCGCGGAGCTCAGCAATCATTTCCACACCGGTTTCAATCTCAAGTCCGAAGACTTCTGCAGATTATTCGAAGGCATCATGTACCATTCCAGAGACGGGCTCTTCGTCACCGACCATGAGGGCAATATCGTCATGCTGAACAAAGCATCCGAAGAGATGCTCGGCCTGAGAACGGCAGATGTGCTGGGCCGGAATGTCCGGGACCTGGTCCACGAGGGCTACTATGACTCGTCGGTCACGCTTCTGGTTCTGGAGAAACAAAGACCGGTTACGATCCTGCAGACCAGCTGGAAGGGAAGAAAGGTTCTGACCACCGGCATTCCAATCGTTGATGATCATAACGAGCTCAAGTTTGTCCTGGTCAATGACCGGGATGTCTCGCTCATCAAAATGCTCAAAGAAAACCTCGAACCGGAAAACCTCCCCCAGAGCCTCTTTCAATGCAATTTGGGCGAACTGGGTGTCGACAGCGCCTATCTGGAGAGCATCGTCTTTTCCAGTCAATGCATGGAAGAGGTCATCCAAACCGCGGTCAGGGCCGCCAAATTCAATGTCAGCATTCTACTGACCGGCAAATCGGGTGTGGGCAAAAGTTTGATCGCCAGACTCATCCACCAGTTGTCCCCACAAAAGAATGGGCCGTTTATCGACCTCAACTGCGGTTCCCTCCCCTCTTCCCTGCTGGAATCTGAACTCTTCGGGTACGAGCCCGGGGCCTTTACCGGTGCCTCGGCAAAAGGCAAAAAAGGCCTTTTGGAGTGCGCAAATCAGGGGATTTTATTCTTGGACGAAATCGGCGAGATGGACCGCTCACTCCAGGTCAAGCTCTTGAAATTCCTGGAGACAAAATCTTTTTTCAAGGTTGGCTCCACCACCTCCCGGACCATAGACACCAGAATAATTGCAGCCACCAACCAGGATCTTGACGAACTGATCCGGGCCGGCAGCTTTCGCAAGGACCTCTTCTTCAGGCTGAATGTGATCTCAATCCATATCCCTCCATTGAGCGAACGGAAAGAGGAAATCGAACCCCTGGTCAAATTTTTTCTGGATCGCCTGAACCAGGAGTTCCAGACCCATAAGACCATGTCCGAAGATGCCTTGAACCTTCTTCGGGAATACAAGTTCCCGGGCAATGTCCGGGAACTTGAAAACCTGATAAAACGCCTGATCACCCTGACGGACGAAGACGAGATCACTCCCCGTCATCTCCCAAGGGACCTGGTTTCCCGGCTTCATGAAATCAATGTCCTCAACCAGGACGTCTCCTTGCAAAAGCAGGTGGCTGCTTTCGAAACCCAACTCATCAAAACCCACATCCGAAAATACGGCAGCCAGCGCAAGGCGGCCAAGGCGCTCGGCATCAACCAGTCCACCCTCTCCAGAAAGCTCAGAGACACCCCTCCTCATATCCTACATTGATTGATATTTGCATCATTCTGCACAATTTGATGCTTTATTGCATCAAATTGTGCAGAATTATTTGAGTAACTTTCTCCTTCTATCCCCTATTTCACACCCATCGAAAACAGGCAAACAGCCTCCCGTATTCATCCACTGCCAATCAAATGAAAACATCAAACCTATTTGGCATCAAACTTGCAAAATGGTTCTATATCGACAATCTGATACCGATCCATACCACTTGGTTCCGACAAGGAACAATTTGTTTCTGTATGGCAATGACTGTCTTCGAGAAAAACTCAGCTGGATCGGTATACAAACCTTTTTGGAGGCAAAGAACAATGACCCGACAACGTGTACCGAGCCAGGAGCTTATCCCGGCTCCCTGCCAGGAGGCCTGCCCTGCAGGAGTGGATGCGGCCAGATATATTCGGCTGATTAGAGAGGGTAAGTTTGACGAGGCCCTGGCGGTCAACCGGGAGAAAATCCCTTTTCCCCTGGTTTGCGGCTATGCCTGCTACAGCTTCTGTGAGAAGAGCTGCACCGCCAAGTATTTCCACAGCCCCATCGCCATCCGGGCACTGAAGCGTCTGGCTGCGGAGAAAGGCGGCGTCACCTGGCGGAAAAATCTGGTCATTGCCCCGGACAGCGGTAAGAAGGTAGCCATTGTCGGCAGCGGCCCCAGCGGCCTGACTGCGGCTTACTACCTGCGCTGCCTCGGCCATGCGGTGACGGTGTACGAGGCCCTTAACCAGGCCGGGGGCATGATGCGCTACGGCATCCCGGGCTACCGTCTGCCGACCGAAGTCCTGGACAAAGAGATCAATGTTGTCAAGGATCTGGGTGTGGACATCCGGACCAGCCACAGGGTGGACTCGGCCGAGGAGTTGCTCCGGGACGGTTTCGACGCGGCCTTCCTGGGCCCTGGGGCGCAGAGTGGGGCCAGGCTGAACATCCCGGGAGAAGACAGCCCCGGGGTGATCGATTCCATCTCCTTTCTGCGCCTACTCAACCAGGAGAAGCCCATAACCTGCAGTGGCAAAGTGGCGGTCATCGGCGGAGGGAACACGGCCATGGACGCGGCTCGCAGCGCCAAGAGGCTGGGGGCGGATGAGGTACAAATTCTCTACCGCCGGAGCCGGGCGGAGATGCCGGCCGATCCGGAAGAGATCGAGGCGGCCCTGGAGGAGAGAGTGACCCTGGAATGCCTCAGCGCCCCCATCCAGATTGAACCTAAGAACGAGCGGCTGGTCCTGACCTGCACCCG
>JAIPER010000271.1 GCA_021737115.1 Desulfohalobiaceae bacterium | reverse complement strand
ATGACCAGCTTATTACCCCTGAGCCAGACTATTGTAAATCAGGAATTCTCTCTGCGTGATCAATCGCATCAAAATTTAAAAAACAAAGCCAATACAGTTGACCTGGCCAAAGTGGAAAAACTGAAAATGAGAATTCCTGATCAAAGGCAGAACCGATTGCCAACCCCAGATGACTATGCCAGAATAGAGCTGCAAGATCCGAGTGCGGATGCTTGTTCAAACGGCCAGTTTTGCGAGGGAGAACTGTATGTCCGGGGAAAGCGCCTTTCTTGATCTCAGATTTTTACGGCCCAAAACCAAAAACCGCTGCGGCCGAGAGTCTTTATCGGGCGGGCTGGCCGAAGTGCGCTGCGGCCGGCGGGAGTGGGAGGATTTTTACCGCAGCAGGTGGCGCTATGACAAAAAGGTCCGCACCAGCCACGGGGTCAACTGCACGGGCTCCTGTTCCTGGGACGTGTATGTCAAAAACGGCCTGGTTGTCTGGGAGGTGCCGGCCACCGACTATCCCGGCTGCGGCGCGAACCTGCCGGACCATGAACCCAGGGGGTGTCCCCGGGGATGCACCTTTTCCTGGTATACTTATAGTCCGGTGCGAATCAAATACCCGTATATCCGCTCCGAGCTGCTGGACATGTGGCGGCGGGTCCTGGAAGAAAGCCCTGATCCGGTCACGGCCTGGCAGCTGCTTGCGGACGATCCCGGAAAAGCCAAAGCCTACCAGCAGGTCCGGGGCAAGGGGGGCCTGGTCAGGGTCTCCTGGGATGAAGCAGCCACCCTGGTCGCGGCCTCCCTGGTTCAGACCATCAAAAAATACGGGCCGGACCGGGTCTTCGGGTTTACGCCCATCCCGGCCATGTCCATGGTCTGCTACGCCTCAGGAGCCCGCTTTCTGTCCCTGATCGGCGGTTCCATGATCAGCTTCTATGACTGGTATGCGGATCTGCCGCCGGCCTCGCCCCAGATCTGGGGGGAACAGACCGATGTCCCGGAAAGCGCGGACTGGTTTGAGGCCGCCTACATGATCGTCTGGGGCACCAACCTGCCTCTGACCCGCACCCCGGACGCCCATTTCTACACGGAAGCCCGCTACCGGGGCGCGAAGGTAACGGCCGTGGCCCCGGACTACGCCGAGTACTGCAAGTTCGCCGACACCTGGCTGCCGGCCAGGGCCGGGACCGACGGGGCCCTGGCCATGGCCATGACCCAGGTCGTCTTCAAGGAGTTCTATCTGGACCGGCCGTCTGCCTATTTCATCGAATATGCCAAATCCTATACCGACCTTCCCTTTCTGGTCAGGCTGGATCCGGGCGAGTCCGGGTGGCTGCCGGGCCGTTTCCTCAGGGCATCGGATCTGGGACTGAACGTGAACAATGCCAAGTGGAAACCGCTGCTCTGGGATGCGGGTTCGGACAGCCCCGTGGTCCCGAACGGCGGCCTCGGCTTTCGCTGGGGAGAAGAAGGCCGCTGGAACCTGCACCGGGTGGATGGGCAAACCGATGCCGCGCTCGATCCGCTCTTGACATTCAGCCAGGTCAACGAGGGCTGGTGCAAGGCGCGATTTCCGGTCTTCGCCTTCAGCGGTGCCGGCGAAAAGACCGGATATGTGCCAGTTCGAAAGATCCCGGTAGATGGAAAAGAGATATACGTGACCCCGGTCTTCGACCTCATGGCCGCCAACCTGGGCCTGATGGCCGCAGAAGCGGCCAACCTTCCGGCGGATGCAGACCTTTCTGAATATCCAGCGGATTTTCAGGATCCAAAACCGTACAGCCCGGCCTGGCAGGAACGGATCACAGGGGTTGCGGCAGACGAGGCTATCCGGGTGGCCCGGGAGTTCGCCGAGACTGCGGAAAAAACCCGGGGCAAGGCCATGATCTTTCTGGGCGCAGGGACCAATCACTGGTTTCACAGCGACATGACCTACAGGGCCATCATCAACCTGACGACCCTCTGCGGCTGTCAGGGGGTCAACGGCGGGGGCTGGGCCCATTACGTTGGCCAGGAAAAGATAAGACCCCTTTCGGCCTGGGCCCAGATCGCCTTTGGCCTGGACTGGATCCGTCCGCCCCGGCAGGTCAACGGCACTTCCTTTTACTATTTCGCCACCTGTCAGTGGCGCTACGACAGCATGGATGCGGGGAGCCTGGCCTCACCGTTTTTCCGCAGCCGCCTGCCCTTTCGGCATCCGGCCGACTACAACGCGCTTGCCGCCCGCCTGGGCTGGCTGCCGTCTTATCCGCAATTCGATGAAAATCCCCTGGAGACCTGCCGGCAGGCCGAGGCGGACGGGGCCGAATCCGAGGAGGCAATCATCGCTTCTGTCGAGAATCGGATCAAAAACGGCGATCTTCGCTTTGCCATTGAAGATCCGGATCATCCCAACAATTTCCCCAGGGTGCTCTTTCTGTGGCGGGCCAATCTCCTGGGGGCCAGCGGCAAGGGGCATGAATACTTCCTGAAACACCTGCTCGGCGTGGAGAGCGCGGTCTCCGCTCAGGAAAGCTCCAGCCGTCCGGAGCAGATCCGCTGGCGGGAGCCCGCACCCGAGGGCAAGCTTGATCTGCTGGTGACCATGGAAATGCGCATGTCCACCTCCGCCCTGTACTCGGACGTGGTCCTTCCGGCGGCCTCCTGGTATGAAATGCACGATTTGAGCACCACGGACATGCATCCCTTTATCCATCCCTTCAATCCGGCCATCGACCCGCCCTGGGAAACCCGCAGCAACTGGGACCAGTTCAAGGCCATAGCCGAGAAATTCTCCTGGCTGGCCGAAAAGCACCTGGGCCGGCAGAAAGATCTGGTGGCCACCCCCCTGGCCCATGACACGCCCGGCGAAATCGCCCAGTCCCGGGTCAGGGACTGGAAAAGCGAAGACAGTGAACCGGCTGCCGGCAGGAACCTGCCCCATCTGACCGTGGTCGAGAGGGACTATCCCAATGTCTGCGCCATGATGACCGCGCTGGGGCCCTTGGCCGCACGAGATGGCATGGGGGCCAAAGGCGTTTCCTGGAAGGCGGATACGGAATACGAACGGCTCAAACAAGAGCTGGGAACGGTGGCCGTACCCGGCGTTTCCCAGGGCCTGCCCCGCCTGCATGACGGCCGGGACGTGGCCTCTGCCATACTCGGCCTGGCCCCGGAGACGAACGGGTCCACGGCGGTCAAATCCTGGCGGAGCCTGGAAAAAGTGAGCGGGCTGAATCTTTCCCATCTGAGCCGGAGCCGTGAAGGCGAACGGATCACCTTTACCGAGATCACGGCCCAGCCCCGGGAAATCATGACTTCGCCCACCTGGAGCGGGACGGAAAGCAAAGAGCGGCGCTATTCCCCGTTTGTCATCAACATCGAACAGAAACTGCCCTTCCGGACACTCACCGGCCGGGCCCAGTTCTACATGGATCACGAATGGATGCTTGCCTTCGGGGAGAACCTGCCCCTGTACCGGCCACCGCTGGATATGGAGGCTCTGGGTTCCACCGGGGTTTCCCGGGAGCCGGGACAAGAAATCATCTTGAACTACCTGACCCCGCATTCCAAGTGGTCCATCCACAGCACCTACTCGGACACCCTGATCATGCTGACCCTGTTCCGGGGCGGCGAGGCCATCTGGATCAACAACGAGGACGCCCGCTCCATCGGCGTCAAAGACAACGACTGGCTGGAATGCTTCAACGTCAATGGTCTGGTCATGGCCAGGGCCGTGGTCAGCCACCGCATCCCCCGGGGCAAGGCCTTCATGTACCACGCCCAGGAGCGGCTGATCAACACGCCGGGCTCCAGACGCTCCGGACAGCGCGGCGGCACCCACAACAGCGTTACCCGGATCGTGGTCAAGCCCACCCACATGATCGGAGGCTACGCCCAGTTCAGTTATGCTTTCAATTACTACGGACCGACCGGAACCCAGCGCGACGAGGTGGTCGTGGTCCGCAAAGCCGGGGAGATCGACTGGTATGAAGATTAAAGCCCAAATGGCCATGGTCTTGAACCTGGACAAATGCCTCGGCTGCCACACCTGCAGCATCCCCTGCAAGAATGTCTGGACTAACCGTAAAGGCGCAGAATACATGTGGTTCAACAACGTGGAAACCAAGCCCGGGATCGGCTATCCCAGGAAATGGGAAAACCAGTCCCTGCACAAAGGGGGCTGGCAGGCCGATAGCGGCCGGCTTTTTCTGGAAGCCGGCGGCCGGATGCGGAAACTGGCCCGGATATTTCATAACCCCGATCTGCCGCAGATCGACGAATACTACGAACCCTGGGATTACGATTATCAGCGCCTGATCACGAGCCCCCTCAAAAGACATCAGCCCTCGATCCGCCCTCATTCGCAGCTAAGCGGCAAACCCATGGACATCACCTGGGGACCGAACTGGGAGGACGACCTGGCCGGGGTTTGTGAAAGCGGAGACGGGGACATCAATTTTGCCGGACTGGATTACCGGCAGTACCTGGAATTCGAACAGGCCTTCATGTTCTACCTACCCCGGCTGTGCGAGCATTGCCTGAACCCGGCCTGCGTGGCTTCCTGCCCTTCCGGGGCCCTGTACAAACGAGACGAAGACGGCGTCGTGCTTGTGGATCAGACCCGGTGCCGCGGCTGGCGATACTGCGTGAGCGGGTGCCCCTACAAGAAAGTCTATTTCAACTGGCAAAGCGGCACCTCGGAAAAATGCATCTTCTGCTATCCCCGCACCGAAAGCGGCCTGACGACCCTGTGCTCGGAAGCCTGCGTGGGCAGGATCCGCTACATCGGAGTGATCCTCTATGATGCCGACCGGCTTGCCGAGGCGGCCTCCGAGACCGATCCCAGGCAGGTTTATCCCGGGCACCTGGAGATCATGCTCGATCCGAATGATCCGAAAGTAGCGCAGGAAGCCGAACGACAGGGACTTGCCCGGGGTTTTCTACAGGCCGCCCAAAAATCGCCTACAGACAGGCTGATGCGTCAATGGCGCCTGGCCCTGCCGCTTCATCCGGAATACCGAACCCTGCCCATGGTCTGGTACATCCCCCCGCTGAGCCCGCTTTTGGCAGGCATGGAGCCGGCCGGCCAGGAGGACATGCTCTCCGCCCTGCGCATACCGGTCCGTTACCTGGCCAACCTGCTGGCCGCCGGAGACGAGGCCCCGGTGCGCGGAGCCTTGAAAGGCCTGTTGGCGCTTCGGGCCTACATGCGCTCCTCCCGGCTGGGGGAAGCCCCGGACAAGGGCGTTCTCCGGGAAACCGGACTGAACGAAGCTCAAATTTCGGAAATGTATCGCTTACTGGCCATTGCCAAGTACGGGGACCGCTTCGTGGTACCCACGGCTCAAACCCCCGATGCCGGAGATATGCGTGCCGAGCAGGGAGGCCTGGGATTTGACTGAGGCCGGGAACCGAA
>JAIPER010000270.1 GCA_021737115.1 Desulfohalobiaceae bacterium | reverse complement strand
ATTTCAACATCTGGTCGAACTCAATCAGGACCAGATCAGGAAGATGCGCAAGGACAATGCATCAGATCAGGAAATCGCCGAGTCCATCCTGGCGGCAATGGGCAGCAAAAGAGGCTACCGGCACAATCTGAACAGGAAAAAATTGCTCCTCTATCTCTCAGAATTCGAATAGGGCAGGTTCTTCATCCTGCCATATTCGAATTCTGAGAAAAGGAGATGTACTTATGAATTTTCTTGGTGACCAGCAGTGGTTGATAATCGCCCTTGTCTTTTTCGGCATCATTGCCTATATCGCCTGGATCAGGTGGCGGGACCGGCAGTGGATCAACCGCCGTTTCGCCCCGGAAACGATCAAGGCCATGAGCTTCGGAGTCAATTATTTCGGACTCGTTTCCGAGCCGGGATCTCCAAGGCGCAGCAGCGGATTTCTCATTCTTTTGAAAGACCGCCTATTTTATCGGAGCAGGCTGAAGAAGCTCGAGCTCGAGATCCCGGGATCAGCCATTTTTCATGTCGATCACGACCGTGGCCACAAAGGGGTAAACCTGCATCAATCCGTGGTCAGGGTCTTCTTTGTGAATAACAGCCAGGAAAAAGACTGCGCCGCCTTCAAATTGCCCTATCCACCCCAGTGGATCAAGGCCATTGAGAACAGTTTCCTTGCCAATACCGACAGGGGAGCCAGTGTTTAATATTCATATATATAAATATTTAGATATTTCTTGACAAACGACGCTCTTTCTTGTTAAGCTGAGACTTTTCCGGCTGTTCAGACAGCCCTGCTAACCTAATGTTAAAGTTGATGTCAGCGCGGTTAGATGCAGTTCTCGTATGAAACTTCGCGTAAGCGTTTGATATCTTGAAATCAAAAAATTTGGTCGGTCCGCCCCCGGCTGCCGCATTGAATCCGAAACTCCCCTCCCTGGTCAGGGAGGGGTCGGGGGGAGGGTCGGTCCGGCTTTTTGGAAATTTCAGCAAAGAATACGAACCGGTCACAGGGCTCTCTTGCGCTTAAATATTAAATAGTTTTCTTGTCAGGGCGGCCTCTGGCCGCGCTGACAAGAAAACTCATGGCTCAATTCATGTTCCAATTAGACAGACCCGATAAAATCACGGATACCATTATTGCCCAGATTCGCTCGGCTATTTTCGACGGGAAATTAACTCCCGGCGACAAACTGCCCTCGGAAAAAGAGCTGACCGAACAGTTTCAGACCAGCAAACAGACCATCAGGGAATCGCTCCGGGTTCTCGAGCACATGGGGCTGCTGGAGATTCGCAAGGGCAGCGGCGGCGGCGCCTTCGTCGTGGAGGTGGATGTTGAATACACCAAACGAAATTTGGCCAACTTCCTGTATTCCAGGGAGCTGAGTCTCCAGAACCTGACCGAGGTCAGAAAGATCATCGAGCCCCATGCCGCAAGTCACGCCGCCCTGCACAGGACAGACGAGGACCTGGCCAGGCTCAAAACCATCATCGACTGGTCCAGGGAAAACTACCTCACTGCCGGGGGGCAAGACATCAGCCTGAAAGGCCAGGAGTTTCACCGGATAATATCCCAAAGCACAGGAAACCCGCTCCTGGTCCTGATGATCGATTTTGTGGAGAGTCTGCTCAAGGACTTCAAGGATTCCCTCAAACTCGACGAGGCCTTTTGCCGCTCAATCCATGAGGCCCACGAGAAGATCTACCAGGCCATTATACAACAGGACCCGGAAGGTGCTGCCCGGGAGATGTACACCGATGTGGTGGACGTGGAATCCCAGCTTGTCAAGCTGGAGAAAGACAATGGAAGGAATCAACCCTTTTCCTTTTTTTAACACTCTGCACTGATAGTTCAAGGAGGACGCTGCATGTCAAAACCAGAAATGCTGAATTTCATTAATGGTGAATGGGTCAAGTCGAAATCAGAAACCATCGGCGATGTCTGGAATCCGGCCAAAGGGGAGAAGATTGCCACAGTCCGCTACGGCACCAGGGACGATGTGGATCTGGCGGTCAAGGCCGCCAAAGAGGCCTTCCCGGAATGGCGGGAAACTCCGCCCCTGGCCAGGGCCAGGTACCTCTTTCGTCTGAAGGAGGCCTTTGAGGACAATTTTGAAGAAATCGCCCGAGTTCTGACCACTGAACAGGGAAAGATCATCGATGAAGCCAGGGGTGAGGTCAGACGGATGATTGAGAATGTGGAACACGCCACCGGCGTGACCACCCTCATGACCGGTTACACCCTGGAAGACATCGCCAGAGGCATTGACTGCCTGGGCCATCGCCAGCCCATGGGGGTCTTTGCGGCCATTGTGCCCTTCAATTTCCCCGGCATGGTCCCCTGGTGGTTCATGCCCTACGCCCTGGTCTGCGGCAACACCTATGTGGTCAAGCCGTCCGAGCAGGTGCCCATGACCCAGACCAAAATCTTCGAAATCATGGAAGAAGCCGGTTTTCCCGAAGGCGTGGTCAACATGGTCCACGGCTCGAAGGACGTGGTCAACGGACTGCTCGACCATCCTGACATCGAAGGGATCTCCTTCGTCGGCTCAACCCCGACCGCCAAATATATCTATAAACGCTGCGGCGAGACCGGCAAGCGGGTTCAGGCCCTGGGCGGGGCCAAAAACGTGGTGGCGGTCATGCCTGACGCCGCCCTGGATACGGATTCCTGTGCCCCGAATGCCGGGACCTCCTCCTGTATTCCGAACGCAGTCGCCTCGTTCTTCGGCTGTTCGGGCCAGCGCTGTCTGGCCGGGGCCATACTCGCCCCGGTGGGCGATCGGGCTGACGAGATCGTTAAGCAGTTCCTGGAGTCGGCCAGGGCCATCAAGGTCGGTGACGGCCTGAACGAAGACACCGGCATGGGTCCGGTGGCCGGAGCGGCTCACCAGAAGCGGGTCCTGGACTACATTGAAAAGGGAATTGCCGAAGGGGCCGAGCTTCTCCTGGACGGCCGGGATTGCAAGGTTGAAGGCTACCCGGACGGATATTTCGTCGGGCCGACAGTCTTTGACAAGGTAACTCCGGACATGAGCATTGCCCACGACGAGATATTCGGGCCGGTGGTCAGCATCATCCGCTGCCAGGATCTGGACGGGGTCATTGAGCTGGTCAATACCAGGAAGTTTGCCAACGCCACCTCCATCTACACCAGCAACGGCAAGACGGCCCGGGAGTTCAAATATCGGGTCAAACCGAGCATGGTCGGCATCAACATCGGCATTGCCGCACCCATGAGCTTCTTCCCTTTTGGAGGAGCCGGAAACTCCTTTTTCGGGGACATCAAAGGGCACGGCCAGGAAATTTTCCAGTTTTTCACCGACACCAAAGTCGTTATCCAGCGCTGGTTGTAAAAAAGCGGTTAGCCGTTATAGAATTTTACAAAAAGCTAAGTTGGATCAGTATAGCTCATTAGGGAGACCACCATGCCTCTAACCAATTTCGGAAGCATTTTGAAATTCGCCGAGGATCTCGAGACCCAGGATCATGAGTTTTACTTAACTGCATCCCAAAATCCGAAATGCACCGCCCAGACCCAGCTCTTCGAAGCCTTTGCCAGTGATTTGAAGAAAAACCAGAAGGTCATACAGCGGATTCGTCGGGAAAACGTGACTGAAATGATCCTGGAACCTGTGGAAGGTTTGACCCGGTCCGAGTTCTGCGTTGATCTCGCCTCGGCCAAGGATCTGGATGAGGTCTCGATCCTGGAAAACGCGCGTCAGCGCGAAGACAGGGCAAAGCGGTACTACCAGAAGGCGGCCGAGCAAATCAAGGCCCAACCGGAAGTTGCCCGCGGCTTGAAGCAGATAGCCAAAAAGCGCGACGCCCACTTGGAAAAGTTACAAGAATTTGTCTGATTGACAGCCAAGGAGCCTTAATAATGAAAAGCACAGAGGAAAAAGTCAGCCAGCTGACCGCACACACCTTCGGGACCTGGAACAGGCAGAAGGCCTGGAAAACCCCGATGCTGGTCACGGATGCGGAAGGGGTCTACATCTATGACGACAAGGGGAAACCCTATCTCGATTTCTCATCGCAACTGATCTGTTCCAACCTGGGACACAAGAACAAGACCGTGATCGAGGCCATTGTCAGGCAGGCCGAAAAGCTGCCTTACGTGGCCCCGGCCTTTGTGACCGAAGCCGCCATGGAGGCGGTCGAGGCCATCCGCTCGGTCCTGCCGCAGACATTGGGCAAGTTTTTCTTCTCCACCAGCGGGACAGAAGCCAATGAGGCGGCCCTGAAAATGGCCAGGCAGTCTCAGTTTCCTGCCTACAAAGCCATTTCCAGATATCGCTCCTTTCACGGCTCGACCCCGTCCAGCGCGGCCCTGACCGGTGATCCCCGGCGCTGGCCCTCTGAACAGGCCCGCTGCACCATCGAAGGAGTGCGTTTCGCCCCGGACTGCTACTGCTACCGCTGCCCCTTTGACCTGGAATATCCGGCCTGCAATGTCCAGTGCGCCAGGTACCTGGATTACATGATCAAGGAAGAGGGCAATGTGGCCGCCATCGTGGTCGAACCCATAGTCGGGACCAACGGCCGCCTGGTGCCGCCTCCGGAATACTTCCCCCTGGTCAGGGAGATCTGCGACAAGCACGGGGTCCTGCTCATCTTCGACGAGATCATGACCGGCTGGTTCAGAACAGGGCCGGCCTTTGCCATGGAGCACTGGAACGTGACCCCGGACATCCTGACCATGGCCAAGGGGGCCAGCGCGTCTTACACCCCGGTGGGCATCACTGCGGCCTCGGATAAGGTAGCCGGATTCTTCGAGGAAGAATTCTTCTGCCACGGCCACACCTATGCCTACCATCCCCTGGCTTCATCGGCCATCCCGGCGGCGGTCTCCGAATATAAAAGGGTAATGGCCAGCGGCCTCCCCCAGAAGGCCAGCAAGCACCTCCAGGCCAAGCTCTACGAACTGGCCGACAAGCATGAATGCGTGGGTGACGTGCGCGGAATCGGCCATTTCTGGGCTCTGGAGATCGTCAAGAACCGCAAGACCAGGGAGCCCTTCAATGTAAAGGAGGACAAGATCAGCGGCAAGCCCCTGATGACCGCTAAGATTGCGGCTGAAGCCCTCAAACAGGGAATGTTCATGTTCGCCTGGTACGACAATCTGATCATCGCCCCGCCCTTGATCGTCACCGAAGAAGAGATCGACAAGGCCAAAGACATCCTGGACCAGGCCCTGAAGGTGGCCGACAGCGAGGTGGAGTCCACCGGGGTCCCGGCCTCTAGGACCACTGAATACGCCTCAAATTAGTGCTTGGACGAAAACTCACCCATCTACTTCGTCACTGCAAAATTTTGAAGTCCTCATGTATTGAAATACACTGCGGTTTCAAAATTTATTGTTCCTCGTATCTGGGCAAGTTTACGTCCAATCACCGTTTTTGTT
>JAIPER010000269.1 GCA_021737115.1 Desulfohalobiaceae bacterium | reverse complement strand
CAGGCCCAGCACGGCCTGGTGGACGTCCTGGCCCTGGCCGCCCTGATCAGTATCAATCTGGCGATCTTGAACCTTCTCCCCATACCGGTCCTGGATGGAGGGCATCTGTTGTTCTTCGGGCTGGAGCTCATATTCAGAAAACCCATCGACCCCAAATGGCGCGCCATGGCCACAAGGGTGGGGCTCAGTCTCTTGCTCCTGCTGATGGCCCTGGCGGTTTACAATGATATCTTTAGAATCATCAACAGTCAGTAAGCCCATTCTGGCCCTGAACAGCGCCGAGGACAGGGTCCAACTGGTCCTTGGCCTGGACCTGGAGATTCTCTTTGCCCAGGAAATCAGGGGCAGCAGTCGGACGATCCGGGTATTGCCGCGGGCTTTGGAGCACTGTTTTCAGGAAACGGGAGTCAGGCCCCGGGAGCTGGGCGGGGTGGCCTGTGTGCTCGGTCCGGGGACATTCACCGGACTCCGGGTGTCCATTGCCCTGGCAGCGGGCCTGGCCAGAGGAGCGAGCATCCCTTTGGCCGGACTCGAATACCTCCCCCTGCTCGCTGCCGGACCCGCCCTGCACCCGGGCAGGGAGGTCTGGGTCTGCACCCATGCCAGGAAAGGGCTGCTCTATGTCCAGGGATTTTGTCCTGCAGACGGGCGGGCCTTAACCCGGATCGCGGTCCTCACCCTGGAAGAAGCGGCCGATCTCATCGGGAAGAGAGAACAGGCGGTCTGTCTGCTCGGCAGTGGGATCAGGCTGTATGAGGACTTCTGGCGTGAACGACTGCCCTCGGCCGCTCGGCTGAACAAGAGGTGGGATCATCCCTCTCCGGGCTGTCTGCTGCAACGGGCCGAACAGGCCGAGTATTCCCGGGAACCCCTTCGTCCCTTGTATTTAAGGCCGGCGGATGCGGAGGTCAATATCCCCCGGATAGCCGCCCTGCGCGGGGTGGATGCCGGTGACTTCACCAAAAGGATACCGGATTTCGCTGGTTAAACCGAAATGGCTTTGCTGTACTGATCCAGCTTGGCTTTTTGTGAAATTTGGGCCTGGAGCCTTGGGGTCACCGGTCTTTGCTCTAAAAACTAAAATTCTATAAGACCTGGTTCTTCTTCAATCAATAGTAAATATTTCGGCGCGTGCAGCAGCCGCGCCGATCACAGAAGTATGGCTGAAATCAAAAAACGTGAAGGTCTGACCGCCAATCTGGAAGATTATCTGGAGACGATCTTTCATCTGGAAAATGAGCAAAAGGGGGCCAGGGCCAAAGACATCGCGGATTCTCTCGGTGTGCAGCGGGCTACGGTCACCGGGGCCATGCAGAGTTTGTCCCAGAAAGGGTTCATCCATTACCACCCCTACAGTTCCGTGACCTTGACCCCTGAAGGTTTCAGGCTGGCCAGCAGGATCGTTTACCGGCACAAGGTCCTGCAGGAGTTTTTTGCCCAGTTCCTGCAACTGCCCAAAGACGTGGCCGCCTCCAATGCCTGCCGTCTGGAGCATCACATCGATGACCAGGCCCTGGAAAGGCTGATCGCATTCATCCAGTTCGTGAAAAAGTGTCCCCGGACCGGTCCTGACTGGCTCAAGGCCTTTACCCGCCTCTGCGATGAGCACGGATGCTGCGAAAACTGTGAACCGTGCATCGCCGATAATCTCAAGTGTTATCGGCTGGAACAAGAAGAAAATTGAAAAGGTACGGAAATTCCATGAGCATGACCAAGGCGAAAGAGACCACTGTTTCCAATTTTATCCGGACCATTATCGATGAGGACCTGGCCAAGGGGAAACACGAGACCATTGTGACCAGATTTCCTCCTGAACCGAATGGCTACCTGCATATCGGGCACGCCAAATCCATCTGCCTCAACTTCGGCCTGGCCCTGGACTATGGGGGCCACTGCAATTTGCGCTTTGACGACACCAATCCCCTGAAAGAAGAAGAGGAATACGTCGCTTCCATCAAGGAAGACGTGAGCTGGCTGGGATATGACTGGGACGGGCATCTGAATTACGCCTCTGACTATTTTCAGGATCTCTATACCTATGCCCTGAGGCTTATCGAGGATGGGAAGGCCTATGTCTGCAGTTTGTCCCAGGAGGAGATCAGGGAGTATAGAGGGACCCTGAAGGTGCCTGGCCGGGAGAGTCCGTACCGAAAGCGATCGGTCCGGGAAAATCTGGAGTTGTTTGAACAAATGCGCTGCGGCGCCTTCCCGGAAGGCAGTTATGTCCTGCGGGCCAGGATAGACATGGCCCATCCCAACCTGAATATGCGGGATCCGGTCATCTACAGGATATTAAAGGCCTACCACCACCGCACCGGAGACACCTGGTGCATCTATCCGACCTATGATTACGCCCATGGGCTCTCGGATGCCCTGGAAGGGGTGACCCATTCCCTGTGTTCTCTTGAGTTCGAAGACCACCGCCCCCTGTACGACTGGTTTCTGGACCAGCTGCCGGTTCCCAGCCGGCCCAGGCAGTATGAATTCGCCAGGCTGAACCTCGGCTACACCGTCCTCAGCAAACGGAAATTGATTCAGCTGGTGCAAAAGGGTTGTGTCCGGGGCTGGGATGATCCGCGAATGCCCACGATCTGCGGCCTGCGACGGCGCGGGTTCTCCGCGGCCTCGATCAGAAACTTCTGTGAACTGATCGGGGTGGGCAAGAGCTACAGCCTGGTGGACATGTCCATGCTGGAGCATGCGGCCAGGGAGGACTTGAACAAGACAGCCTCCAGGGTCATGGGCGTTCTCGATCCTCTGAAAGTGGTCCTTATCAATTATCCCGAAGATCAGGAGGAGGAGCTGGAGGCCGTCAACAACCCGGAGGACCTGGCCATGGGAGTGCGCCGGGTTCCTTTCTCCCGGGAGATTTACATCGAACAGGACGACTTCCGGGAAGATCCGCCCAGGAAGTACTTCCGGCTGGCTCCGGGACGGGAGGTCCGTCTCAGATACGGATACTACATTACCTGTGTCGATGTGATCAAAGACGAACAGACCGGGGAGATCCTGGAAGTGCACTGCACCTTTGATCCCGAGACCAGGGGAGGGGACTCCCCGGACGGAAGGAAGGTCAAGGGGACCCTGCACTGGGTCTCTGCCAGACACTGCATCAGAGCCGAGGTCCGTTTGTATGACCGCCTTTTTGTACGGCCCGACCCCACGGCCGATGAGAAAGAGGGCAGCGACTTTATGGAGCATCTCAACCCCGATTCCCTGAGAACCATTGAATCCTGCCCAGTGGAGCCGAGCATCAGGGAAATGGGCCCGGGAACGAGATGTCAGCTGGAGAGAAAGGGATACTTCTGTGTTGACCCGGATACGACTCCCGGGCGCCTGGTCCTGAATCGTACGGTCCCTCTGCGAGATTCCTGGGCCAAGATAGAGCAGAAAATGAAGGGGTAAGGCCCTTACCGGACCAGCATGACCGGGCAGGGCGAGAGAATGCCTATCTTGTGGCTGATGGTTCCCCAGCCGCGGGTCAGATCATTCTGATCCATCCGGTGTGACTTGAGGAGAATAAGGTCGACCTTGTTCGTTTCGGCAAAGTTGAGTATTTCCCGGACGCGGTTGCCGACAATAACCTGTTTCTCGATAACCAGTTCTTTTGTCTCCTGATTCCGGATCAATTCATCCATCTTGGCCTCGGCCTTTTTGATCAGCTTGTTGTAGAAGGGAGCGAATTCATCGCCTTCTTCATGGGCAATGACTTCAACCACATGGAGCAGGCTGATTTTACTGAACTGACCCGAAGCGGATTTTTCCAGGGATTGCATCTTTCCAGCGATCTGTAAGGCGTTTCCGCTTTCAGGGGATGTGTCCGTGGGGACGAGGATATGTGCAAACATGGCTTGGCCTCCTGAGCTCACCGTTTTCGTTCTAAGACTGGTTAAAAATGCAGTTTGCTCGGCTGCTTCCGCCGGAGCCGGCCGAAGATAAAGCCGAACAGGGCCGAGCCGGCTACGACTCCCACCCCGTACAAGAACCATTTGCGTTTGTCGTTTTTCCTGGCCTGTTCCAATTCCTGCTGGAGCAGGGCGACCTTTTGGTTCAAAGCCGATACATTCGAACCGGACTCAGTGGCCAGTTTTTTGAACCGGCTGTTTTCCTCTTTCAGCTCGGAAATCGTGGTCTGGTATTCCTGGTTGTCTTTTTTCAGCTCTTGGATGTCCTGTTTCAGGTCCTTAATCACCACATCCTTGGGCGGCTGTTCCATGGTGTATTGCTCGATCACCCAGCCGGTTTTCCCGTCCGAGGTGGCCACCTTGACCCAGCCCGAGGCCTGGTCGATGACCTCCAGCTTTGTTCCGGATGGAAGCATTTTCAAAATCTTATTCTGTGTGCTTGGACCATTGCGCATGGTGATTTTGATGGTGTCGGTCACGTATGCTGTCTTGGCTTGAAGCGGTGTATTCAGGATGACGAGCAAAAAAAGCAGGCTAAACACACTCATCGTCGCGAATCTCATGATGAACACTCCTCTGGTGGTGAACTGAAAAATGACCCGGCTGATTGCAAAGTGACAAAATCATATATCATATCCGGGGTCAGGGGCGCAACCGGGAAAAGGGGCGACTCCCTGAGGGCTGACCGTTTGGCGGTTGAGTTGTCCCTGCCTGTAGCCCCGAATGAGCAGTTGGTCAAGGGGACAGTCCTTTTGGCCGGACGGGACGAGCTCGCGGTGGTTGTAGGCAGGCAGGGAGCACCTGCCGGCGGGGCACAGGGAAACCGTCTGAGACTGGACTGGACTCACCTGGACACGGTTTCGGCGGCCGGCAGGAACAGGCGGCAGCCTCTGCTCAAGGCTGTTCTCGGGAAAAGAAAACCAGGTCCCGGGTATGTGGTCCTCGATTGTACGGCTGGACTCGGAGAGGATGCCTGGCTTTTGACCGCCCTGGGCTGTTCGGTGATCGCAGTGGAGCGGAATCCGGTTCTCTTTGCCCTGGTTCGGGATGCCTGGGCCAGGATAGGCATCGAGCGACAGATCCAGGCCAGGCGTTTTCGGATCGTGCAGGCCGAGGCCCGGGATGTCTTGAAATATTTTGGAAACAGAGGCGACCTGGAACAAAGGGCTGAAAGCGTCCGGGGCTATCCGGAAAGCTTGCCAAGGCCCGACACGGTCTATCTGGATCCCATGTTTCCAGGTCACCTGAAACGAAAGACCGCGGAAAAGAAATCCATGCGTCTGGCCCGGGCCATTGTCGGGGAGTGCCGGGATGACTCGGAAGCGTTGCTGGATCTCGCCTTGAAAGCGGCCGGGTCCAGAGTGGTCCTCAAAAGGCCCCGCAAAGCGCCTGTGCTTTGTTCTGAAAGCGGTCCGCCCACGCATCAGATTATGGGCCGGGGCATGCGCTACGATATCTATATTAAGGTTCCAGGTTCACGGTTCACAACAAGAGGTTAAGAAGGTTCACGGCCTCCGGCTCGTAGAGAGCGAGCCTACGCCTCGGAGAGTTC
>JAIPER010000268.1 GCA_021737115.1 Desulfohalobiaceae bacterium | reverse complement strand
TCCAGGGCAAGGGGTATCGGTACACCTTCCACACGAACAAGCGGATAACAAGCCTGGTTCTGGACAGAGCGGGACTTCCCCGGGAAATGCAGGGCGGCCGTGGAACAACCTGGAGGATGCGCTTTTCTGAATACGACCGGAACGGTGAACGGATGGTTCCCAGGCGGGTGCATCTGAAAAACAGCAGGCAGGAAGAAGCCCTGGTCAATATCAAAGAGATAGAAGTTCGTGCACCCTGGCCTGAAAGGAGCCTGGAGCTCAAACTGCCCGAAGAGACAACGGTTATTGATCTCGATTCCCGGGTCTTTGAACAAAAAACGCAAAGGCGATCCCGAGGAACATTATGAATGGAAAGGGGGAGATGGTGGCGGAACAAAACAATACCCAGAAGGATGTCCGACTGAACGTCTGGCAAACCTTTGTCCTGGGGATCAAGGTTCTGGGTGGAGAACTATCCTGGAATATCGTGAGACTGCTGCGCAGGTTCGAGATCAGGCAGCTGGAAAAAAGACTGGCCAGGGAGTATGAGACTCTGGGCAGGCTGCAGGCCGGGAAAATGGAGAAGGACGAAGAGGCCCAGGAGGCAGAAAAGGAACTCTGCCACAAGCAGATCGCTTTTCTGGAGAAAGAGATTGCGTTTTTAGAAGAGGAACTCCTGGGCCTGCGCGACTCAATCGTCAAACACAGGCGCGAAAAATGGGCCATATAAGATAAGGAGCCAAGGCGATGACAGCGACGATCGTACTCGGAGCCGACCATGCCGGATTTGCCCTGAAACAGATCTGTCTCGAACACCTCCGGCAACTGGGCCTTCCCAGTGAGGATCTGGGCACTGACTCGGCGGCGGTGAGTTGCGACTACCCCTGGTTTGCGGCCAAAGTGGCCGAACGGGTGCTGGCCGGAGACGGTCTGGGGCTTTTGATCTGTGGTTCCGGTCTGGGGATGTCCATGGTGGCCAATAGATTTTCCGGGATCAGGGCGGCTCTGTGCGGCAATGAATTTTCAGCCAGGGTTTCCAGACAACACAACAACGCCAATGTCCTCTGTCTGGGGGCCAGGGTCACAGGTCAGGATTTGGCCTTGAGTGTCCTGGACACTTTTCTCAAGACCGATTTCGAGGGGGGACGGCACCAGAGACGCCTGGACCTCTTTGAGAAATAAAAGGGATCTATACCAGCCCACGAGGAGAAGAAAGAATGGAAATTCCGCAACGCAATCTGGCTCTGGATCTGGTGCGCATCACCGAATCGGCCGCCCTGGCCTCAGCCAGATGGCTGGGCCGGGGGGACAAGGAGGGCGGGGACAGGGCCGCAGTGGATGCCATGCGTTTGTCCTTCAATGCCATTGATATAAACGGCACGATCATCATCGGAGAGGGGGAAAAGGATGATGCCCCCATGCTCTATAATGGCGAAAAAGTGGGCTGGGTCGGAGAAGGGCCGAGCGTCGACGTGGCGGTTGATCCTGTCGAAGGCACGAATCTGTTGGCCTTTGGCCGGCCCAATGCGATTTCAGTAGTCGGAATCGCCCCTGGCGGAACCATGTATGATCCGGGCCCCAGTTTTTACATGCAGAAGCTGGTGGTCCCTGAATCGGCCCGTGAAGCGGTGGATCTGGATGCCCCGGTCAAGGACAATCTGCAGAACATCGCCAAGGCCCTGGAAAAGGATGTTGACGATCTGATGGTCTTTGTCCTGGACAAACCGCGGCACAAGGAGTTGATTCAGAAGATCCGGGAGGCCGGGGCCAGGATCCAGCTGCATTCCGACGGCGATGTGGCCGGGGCGCTGATGGCCGTGGACGCCAGATCTGAAGTGGACGTCCTGATGGGCACCGGCGGAACCCCGGAAGGAGTGCTCGCGGCCTGTGCGATCAAGGGGCTGGGCGGTGAGATGCTGGCCAGGATGGATCCGCAGAAGGATTCCGAGAAGAGGGCCCTGGCCGAGAGAGGCACTGACCTGAGCCAGATATTCACCGTGGACAGTCTGGTCAAAGCCGAAGACGTCTTCTTTTCCGCCACCGGGATCTCCGGGGGGACCTTTCTGCCCGGGGTCCAGTATACGGGATACGGAGCCACGACCCATTCCATCGTCGTCCGCGGTCGCACCGGGACTATCAGACGGCTGGAGTCTTCGCACAGCTGGGAAAAGCTCATGCGCTTCAGCGCGGTCAATTACGATTAAAAGGGAGTCAGACTCTCGAAGCCCTCCCTGGTCACGACCACGGTCTGTTCAAACTGCGCGGACAGGGACCGGTCCCTGGTCACCGCGGTCCATTTGTCATCCAGGATCTTCAACTCCCTGCCCCCGAGGTTGATCATGGGCTCCACAGTGAAGACCATGCCCGGAACGAGCTCAAGACCGTGACCTTTTTTTCCGAAATGGGGCACCTGGGGAGGTTCGTGAAAGTCGAACCCGATTCCGTGGCCCACCATTTCCCTGACCACAGAACAGCCCTGATCCTCGGCATAGTCCTGGATAGCCCAGCCGATGTCCCCGAGCCGGTTGCCAGGTTTGATCTGAGCCAGGCCCCTGCGCAAACTCTCCAGAGCCACGGCAACGATTTTTCTGGCCTTATCGCTGACGCTGCCCGCCAGAAAAGTTTGGTTGGCATCGGCATAGTACCCGTCCAGGATGGAGGTGACATCGATATTGACGATGTCTCCCTCCTGGATCTCCCGCGGCCCCGGGATCCCGTGGCAGATTTCTTCGTTAATGGAAATGCAGACGCTTTTGGGGAAACCGTTGTAGTTCAGGGGGGCGGGGACGGCCTGGTGCCTGACGGTGAAGTCGTGGACCAGGGTGTTGATGGCCTCGGTGGTCAGGCCGGGGCGAAGATGTTCCCTGACCATTTTCAGGGTATCCATGACCAGGACGCCGGCGTTTCTGATGCCCTGGATATCCTTTTCATCCTTGAGCCTGATCCGGTGCTTGTTGTAGTAGAGATCCTTGAGGTTGGCTTCTCTTTTGCCCTGTTTCAGCATGCAGCATTTCTTGTATTTCAAGCCGCTGCCGCAGGGACAGGTGTCGTTGCGTCCTATCTTCAATTGATTCTCCGAAAGTTTTGAATTTCTGGCATTGTAATCCCTGATACGTTTATTTCAAAGCACTTGCCTTCTCAGCCGGAATTCCGGGCCGCTTTTAGGGCCTGCGGCTGATGACTTTCACAGCCTCTGAATCAGGTACAGATACATGGGCAGTCTGCTCAGGCGCTTCATTTTCTGAAAGACCTGCAGTTGTTTTTGTTTGTTTGACCGGCTGAGAGGGGAGAGATAAACAGCTCCTTTGGGATAGTAGTGTTTCAGACCAGCTCTGGTCAAGTCCTGGAGAGAGGTCCAGTGATTTTCAGGGAGCCCGTGATTCAGGACAAAATTGACTGTGATTTCGATATCAGAAAACTCCCGGTTGATTTCCAGGGAGCGCTGAAAGGCCGCCTTGGCTTTTCGAGCCTCCAGGGGCTTCTGCAGGAGGTCCAGGGTGGCCTGGTCGACCGATTCCAATCCGAGGTTAATATAGGTCTTGTAGGGCAGGCCCTGCAGCCTGCGAAACAGGGAATCAGGGCAGTTTAAAAAAGAATCCGCACTGCCGAAAAAAAACAGGCAAGGGTCTCTTAGAAAGGAATCGGCAAAGCCGAAGTGTTGATAGGCTTGGCAGGCGGCAAACTCAATGAGATCCGGGCTGCAGTTCAGGGCGTCGTGCTGTCCGAGAAAGAGGGAGCTGTAATTGCGGATTTCCGGGCCCAAGAGGGCCTTGATCCCGGCGATTTGCTCCAGGATGGCCTTACGGCTGCGGGGCGCGAATGCCCGGCCGGTCTTTATCCTGCAGAATCCGCACTGATACAGGCAGCCGTCTGCGATGATCAACGGCAGGACCTCGTAATCCACATGCCTGCTGTCCGGGGGCAGGACCGTGACCCTGGTTTGTAAGACGGAAAAAAGTGTGCGGGCTTTTTCCCGGAGCCGCTTTCGCCCCTGTGTTCCGATCCCTTCCAGGAAAGATCTGGTGGCCGGATCCAGTCTGTTTGCTGCCGCGATGCGGCTTAGCCTGTCCGGGATCCTGTCCAGGGCCTGCTCGATCCCCTGCCGGACCTGGTTTTCCTGAAAAGGATCGCGGTTCCAGAGGGAATTGCTGGGATAGGGCAGACAGGGGAGGTAGTACTCCCCCAGGCTGTCGAAGAGGCTGGTGTAGCCCCCGGAAAAGTAGTAGACCCAGTCATTGCCCAGGGTTCGTTTCAACCATTCCGCAGGGTGGGGCCAGTTCCGGTTTCTGCCCTGGATGAACTTGATCTCGCGGTTTAGGTCGTACTGCAGGAGGTAATCAGGGGTCAGGACTTCAGAGAACCGGCCGTAGCGAATGGGGTAGCTGACTTTTTGATAGTGCCCCGCCCCCTGTTTGTCCAGGATGACGGTTACATCAGGCAACTCTTTGATCTGCATCCCGGTTTTGAGCTCTCTTTATTTTAAGCGGCAAATAGGCTATGAGATTCGGTGTTCGCACGCCCGAAAGCCAAGCAGCGTTTTTATCGATCCTTGAGCCTGAACCTGCTTTCCTTCGGTAAAGTTTATCTTAGGGTTTCGGCAAATTCAAGCTCAAGAGCAAAGAGGGGGTTTTTGTGAAAGACACGGCTTACCATCAGGAACTCGATTTTCTATACTCCCTGCAAAAATACGGGATCAAATTCGGACTGTCCAAGACCAGGAATCTCTTGCAGGACTTCGGCAACCCCCATCACCGGAGGAAATACATCCACATTGCCGGAACCAACGGCAAGGGATCCGTGGCCGCCTTTCTTGCGGCCATCCTCCAGCAGGCCGGGCTGAGGGCGGGCTTGTACACATCGCCTCATCTGGTGCGTTTTACGGAACGTTTCCAGATCAATTCCAGGGAGATAGATAGAGAAAAAGTGGTTGAGCTCTCCAAAAGGCTTCGCCGGGTCATGAACGCGGCCGAGCCCCCGACCTTTTTCGAAGCAGTGACGGCCATGGGCCTGGCTTATTTTGCCGAGGAGAAAACGGACCTGGATATTATTGAAACCGGCATGGGCGGGCGCTTGGACGCCACCAACCTCATCCGGCCCCAGGTGGCTATTATCATCAATATTTCCCTGGAACACAGGGATTTTCTGGGAAAGGACCTGGAGGCCATCGCCCGGGAGAAGGCCGGGATCATCAAGCCGGAGGTCCCTGTCGTCAGTGGAGCCCGGCAGCAGAAGGTCCTGGAGGTCTTCAGGGGGGTTGCCCGGGAAAAGAAGGCGCCGCTCTATCTGGCAGGCCGGGATTTCGGCTGCCGAACCACCGCGACCGGGATGCACTATTTCGGCCTTTCCTGCAGGCTGAACCGGCTCAAGCTCGGTCTGCCCGGCCCGCACCAGGCGCAAAACGCAGCCCTGGCCCTGGCCGGAATCGAACTTCTGGCCGCTAGCGGC
Source organism: Desulfohalobiaceae bacterium (assembly GCA_021737115.1). GTDB lineage: Bacteria > Desulfobacterota > Desulfovibrionia > Desulfovibrionales > Desulfothermaceae > JAABTT01. The sequence goes on along the minus strand of JAIPER010000268.1, from coordinate 73 downwards.
CTGAACGTGGCCGCAAAAGCCGTGCGGGCGGGTCTGGAAAAGGCAAAGTGGCCCGGCCGGATGCACCTCATGC
>JAIPER010000267.1 GCA_021737115.1 Desulfohalobiaceae bacterium | reverse complement strand
CCAGGTCGCTCTCCAGGAGGCAGTGCTCCAGCCTGGAGATCTTCAGCTTCCGGCGCAGTCGCTCCAGCAGGGCGAATTCGTCTTCCGAAACATCGGCGTCCTGCAGGGCCACTTCCAGGACGGTCCGGTAGACGTCCAGGGCGTGTTTATCGGAGTAGGCAAAGGCGGGGGGTCTTTGGCCTTGTCCGTGATCCATTGTTCATGGGCAATGACCGCGTTGAAGAGATCTTCTTCAGTGGCGGCCAGATTATCTTGTTCAAGGAGAAGGGTGAGGATGCAGTGGGTCAGGATGCGGTGGGTCCGGGGCATTTCCTTTAAGTTGAGGACTTCCCGGATCCGCTCTGGGTTGGAGAGGTATTCGCTGTTCTGGTCGATACGTTCGATGAGGTGGTCTTCGCTGCCCTTGGGGATGTTTTCCTTGAATATGCTATCCACGATGCGGCTGAGGTAGATCTTGGTCATGAGCGGAAGGCAGTCGCGGATTTCCATCAAGATCCTCCAAGGAGGCAAAGTTGAGGGAGGCAGACTAGAAGAAGATACTTAACCGCCCGCTCCCAGAGTCGCTCAAGTCGCAAAGGACGCCAAGGTAAGAGTTTCGCCTTGCGGGGTAGCCTCGGTTCAATCACGCTTGTGGCGTGATTTTCCCGAGGCATACCGCAAAGCTCGAATTTGCCTCATCCCTGTCGGGATGAACAAGGATATATTTCTTCGTCCTTCCGGACAAAGCTTTTATGCCGAAAGCATGAAGCTTTTCCTTTGCCGCCTGCCCCATGAAATCTCTTCTCATTTCATTGGGGAGCACCCGGCAAAGGAAAAAATAAAGTTCTTCCCTTCGCGATCTTCCCTTAGCGTACTTTGCGTCTTGAGCGAGTCATCGAGCGGGCGGTTCAATGTTTGTGGTTTAAGGCGTGATCACTTGGATTCCCTTTCCTGCAGCCATTTCTTGAACGACGACTGGCTTTCTGCAGATGGTTGTCCAGCTAGCAATCCTTCGACACTTATGTCTTCATCAAGATCTATCCAGTGGATGCCCTGGCCGCGTCCAATAAGCCTCCAATTCTTCCTTTCAGCTTCAGTGGCGTGGACAAGACGGGGGAACCATTCCAAGGGAACGGAAATGGTGCGGCCATCGTTCAGTTCAACTGTCAAGGTATCTTCGGTAATTACAACATCAACGGCATCAGATGTATCAGGGCTTTTAACTGCCAAAGTAGTCATCCCAAGCCTCCAGAAGCTCAGATTTACGAGCTTCTATCAAACTGTGAATCTGCTTTATTTCTTTCCTGTTAAATCCACCGCTTTTTTGTAAACGGAGCGGATCGAGCCAGAATTTTGCAATTTTGTTTTCACGTTCTACATGAATATGGTACGGTTCTCCTCGATCATTGGCAAAGAAAAAAAATCTATATGGACCAATCCTTAATATTGTAGGCATTCGAACGTTTTCTATTCCTATTCTTCCAATATTTCTTTTGTACCCATTTTTTTTATGCGTTGATATTATTGTTTATATTGTGAAAAAAGCAAATGTTTTCGAATTTTATATACTGAACCCACTACCAGTTCTTCGTCAAAGTTGTCAATGGGTCTATGGCAAAAAAATCAAGAAATTCAAACCGCCCGCTCCCAGAGTCGCTCTAGGTCGCCAAGGACGCCAAGGTAAGAATTTCGCTTTGCGGGGTAGCCTCGGTCCAATCACGCTTGGGGCGTGATTCCCCCGAGGCATACCGCAAAGCTGGAACTTGCTGCCCTGCGGGCAAATCTGCGATGCCGAAGGCATGAAGCTTTTCCTTTGCCGCCTGCCCCATGAAATCTCTTCTCATTTCATTGGGGAGCACCCGGCAAAGGAAAAATAAAGTTCTTCCCTTCGCGATCTTCCCTTAGCGTACTTGGCGACTTGAGCGAGTCATCGAGCGGGCGGTTCAATATTGCAAGACAAAATCAACCGCCTTATATTTTTTCCGCCAATAATAGACTTGGATTCTTGATTACGAGTATCTGGATCCAAGAACGGACGGATCGAACAGGTCCGGAAAATAGTAGCGAAGGACATGCGTTGGAAAAGCTATGCGCAAGGGTGCCTTGTGGCTGTCAGACTGAATCAAGCCTTCGCCTGCGAGTTGGCTAACGATCCTTCTGGCTTGCCGCTCGGATTTTTCCTCCATGCCCATCACGCTTCTTGCCTCACCCCTTTTTATTTCACCCTGCAGGAAAAGAGCCTTCAGCAGTTTCCCTGCCCGGGGATCAAGCGGGTTCTGCGCCCCTCTGTCCTTGTTCCGGTCCTGCATGTAGCCGTCCAAGCGGGCATCTATTTCCTTTAAGCTCAGGATGCGATCCATGAACCGGATTTGATCCAGGCAGGTCTCCAGGACATACAGGCAGTAGTCGGCGAAGAAGTCCTGATCGAAGCCGGTGCAGTCGATGTTTGGGGAATCGGCGGAGCGAAGATTGAGCATGTACCACTGCTTGTCTCTGGAGAATCCCCTGGAAAGCGACCAGAGATTGCTCCGGTTCAGGCCGATACGCGCCAGGTACAGACCCGAGAAGAGTCTGGAAACCCGACCGTTCCCATCACGGAAAGGATGGAGCCAGGTGAGCCTGTGATGGCTTGCGGCGGCAGCGATGAGCCGCTCGTCGCCATGAAAGCCGCGTGTATCGAATATTGTTTCGAACTCCCGGTACTTTTCCGGCAGAATGCCGGCATCCGGGCCGTGCACGCTTTGCCCGTCGTCCAGGGAGACGTTGTCGTCACGTAGTTGTCCGGGGTTTACATGGTAGTTTGTGAACCCGCCCTGGCTATGGGTGTACTGGTGTTTTTCAGGGAGGTTTTCGTAAAACAGCCGGTGGATCTTACCGACGAAAGAAAGACTGCAGACGTTCTCCGGTGGATCGGAAAGCATTTCCTGCATCAGCTCTTTCTCGGCCAGAACATGAGCGGCGCAAAGCTCCTGTGCATAGCGCCTCTCCTCGTCCTGTGAAAATTTCTTGTTCAAAGCGTCCTCAATCTCCAGGATCGAGGTCTTGTGGCCTTCAATAAGATTGGAGTAATAGCTGTTCAGATACCGCAGGCAATCGCCAAGAGCCCTGGCTGTGCTGTCGGCAATCTGCCCTTCGAGGGCAGAGGAGGTGATTGCCACCTCCTGTGCCAAGTCTTTGAGTGCTCCCAGACGCCTTGCCGGCAGGGCAGGCGAAAAGGATAGATCGAGTGTGCTGGGGAAATCCGGCATAAACAAAAATTTAATGTCCGGTTGTTTGTCCGGTTTAGTTTCTTATATATTAAGGAAATGCAAAGAATTTGTCAACTATGTATGTCCGGTTAAATTTCCGGACACAAGAGACCAAAGCATTTCCTGCATAAAAACATTGTTTTTTTATAAAAAATTTTATAGCTTCACATCCGCGCCAAAAATTAAACAGAGAAAGTTGTCAGTAATAAATATATTTCTGAAATATTTGCTTTGTATTTCGTGCTTGAAGAATCAAAACAAGGCAAAAGAAGTTGATTATGGCTGCTGAAATGTGAGGGGATTGGGGTGCAGAAATCAGCAACGAATTCGAATCAGACCCGAATTTCATGGTCCGGCAAAGTCTCCAGGCTGACCCGCCTGCGGGAAGGCGGGCCGGGGCGGCCGGCCTGGCTGTTGGGCCTGGCTGCCGCAGCCGCAGGCCTGGGCCTCTGGGGCCGGTCCATGCTGGAGGCTCAGGGCATGAACAGCCCCGGTCCGGCCTTCATCCTGCTCAGCCTGCTGTGGCTGGTGTTTCTGCTGGTCTGGGTGCTGATTAAGGCCGGGCTGCGGGATACGCAGGTAACCTTCTGTATTTCGGATAAAGGCGTGGCTATTGAACCCTCAGAAAGCCAAAAACATCTTGATCGCAGAATCAGGGTCCTGACCCGGCTTGTTTTCTTCAGCACCTTGAAGGGTGGTCAATGGGCGGCCTGGCATCCGTTTACTCCCTGGAACCAGGTGAACAAGATAGATGTCAATCAGGAAAAAGGGGAGATCCTGATCCGCGGCGGCCCCTGGAATGTCCGCCTGATCTGCAGGGAAGAAAACTTTGCCCGGGTCCTGGATATGCTGCGGCAATACCGACCACAGGCCTTTGCCGGTTCAAACTGAGAAATTGGTCAAACATGAAAAACAGAATGAAAATAACCTCCTCGTGTCTGGGGCTATGGATTTTGTGCTTTCTGGTTTCTCTGGCCGGGCCTGCTTCGGCCCAGAGCTACGCCAAACAGGTGGCCAAAGGCCAGGATCTGGTCCAGGCCTTCGGCCGGTTGGTGGAGCAAAATGCCGGGATCGACAAGTTGGAAGAGCTGGCGGTGCATATTTCCCAGAACTATCAGGCCCGGCTGCTGTTAAAAAACAGGTATCCGGACCTGGGCCGGGTCTATCATAATATCTGGCTGCGGGGTCAGGGATCCCTGGCCCGGCGGATGATCGCCAAGGCCAGGGCCCAGCTGCGTAACTTGGGCTATTCCGGCCAAGCCGTGGATAACCTGGACTTGATCAGTAATCAAAAAAGCAGGCAGCAGATGACCGCGCCCATGGATCTGGACATTGGCGTAGCCCCGAACAGCAGGGAACAGACGCGGGCATTCATCGAAGAACTCAGGGCCCAGGGCAAGAGCCCCCAGGGTTTTTTGGACGATCTGCAGTCAGCTTTGGAAGATGCCTATCGCCAGGTGGCCCTGGAGGCCAATGTGTCCGGGGTCAATCCCCAAAAGGCTTTTGTCACCGGAACTGCGGCCTGGCATCCGGAGGCCTATGCTGATTTTGATGTTTTAAAAGAATTGCCCCCGGGCCGGACTCTGGTCCAGCAGACCGTGGATGTGTCCAGGTTCAAAGTGAATGAGATGCGCTCGCTGGTTGCCGAAGGCGTACTGTCCATGGATGAGGCCATTTTGGAGGCCGGGCGGGGGACGCTGAAGGACATGCGCAAGCTGCGGGCCGGTTTTGCCAAGATCGAGCAACTGTATGACATACAGCCGGAGCTGAAGGGGACCAATGCCTGGATCCTGGAGCAGCTGGAGCGATTAAATACCGGGCGGATCAATCCAGGCCAGGCCGCAGCCCTGTTTGAATCCAGGGGACTAAATGTCTTTGATGCCTGCAACCAGGTCATGGATCAGCTGGAATCGGCCTGGAAGCTGGCCCCTGTATCCAGGCCCCAGGGCCTGATCATGGCTTTGTTCCGCAGATACCTGCCCCAGGACACCTACCTGGAATTCGTCCGGACCCTGAAGGGCGAGGGCATCGATGCTTTACAGGGCAGGGCGGGCAGGATGGTCAGACAGCTGCAGAACGTGATCGGGGCCAATTTTATCAGCCTGCAGGGGGCTGAGGCCGGAAAGTTTCTGGCCCGGTTCAAGACCCAGTACGCTGATCTGATCTTTGAGGCCGGGGACAAGCAATTGGCCAAGCTCCTGGACTACGTGCGAAAGTCCAGTGGATTACCTGAATTAGCTGAAGTGGTGGGCCAAGCGGCGGCCGTCAAGCTGGCCAGGATCA
>JAIPER010000266.1 GCA_021737115.1 Desulfohalobiaceae bacterium | reverse complement strand
AGCCTGCCCCAGGATTACTTCGTTCTCATCCCGGAGGAACAGCGCCTCAGAGGACGGCGGACCGGCAAGACCTTCGGTCTCGGAGACCAGGTCCGGGTCCGCTTGACCAATTGCAGCCTCTCCCGCCTGGAGATCGATCTGGAAATCGAGAATTGATGCTTATAGATCCAGCTTCACCTTCCCGAGCCTGGAGGTTGCGTAATCTGAATAGCCTCACTTGCCGATGCAAAACCGCGAAAAGATCTGCTCCAGGACATCATCCGAGGTGATCTCTCCGGTGATTTCGGCCAGCCGGGAAGCGGCCTCATCCAGATAAATGGTCAGGGCGTCAAAGCCCACCCCTGCGATCAGTTCCTGCTCGCAATCCTTTAGGGCCTGCAGGGCGGATCGGATCTTTTCCCGCTGTCTCAGGTTGGGAACCAGTTCATCAGACCCGGGTTCGGCCTTGTTTCCGATAATTTTATGCCTGATCCCCTCGATCAGATCATCCAGGCCCTGACCGGTTCTGGCTGAGACCAGAACTGAGTCGAAACCAGGTGCCGAAAAATCCGGCCGGTTTTGCTCAGCAGGCAGCAGATCGCTTTTATTGTGCACCACCAGGACCTTTTCCGGACCGATCTCTTCGGCCCGCCGGACGATCTCCGGCTGAACCGGTTCTGAGTGATCCACGGTCAGACAGACCAGATCCGCCGCCTGGATCAACTCCTCACCGTGTTCGAGCCCGGCCAGTTCTATCTGGTCGCCGGCCTCCCTGAACCCTGCGGTATCCACGAGCCTGACCGGAAGTCCTCTCAGGTTGACCGCTTCTTCCAGATAGTCCCGAGTGGTTCCGGGCACCGGGGTGACGATGGCCCGGCTCCGTCCCAAAAGACAGTTCAAGAGACTGGATTTGCCGGCATTGACCCGCCCGGCCAGCACGACCAGGGCCCCTTCCCGCAGGCAATTGTATCTGGAGAAATTGTCCAGCAGTCGATTCAGAGGGAGTTCGACCTCTTGGAGCCGCTTTTGCAGTCCCTCCAAAGTCAGGGGTTCCAGATGGTCTTCCGGGAAATCCAGATCCGCACTCAGGTCTGCCTTTATCCGAAGCAGTCTCTCCTTCAAGTCGGCAACATGGTTTCCCAGAGCTCCGGAGAGCTTTTGCCCGGCGAAACGCAATCCGCTCTGTGTCGGGGCGGCTATAAGCTCGGCCACCGATTCGGCCTGGCTCAGGTCCAGACGGTCGTTCAAAAAGGCCCGCAGGGTAAACTCGCCTTTTTCCGCGGCCCTGGCTCCCAGTTCCAGGACCCGTTCCAGAACCGCCTGAACCACGGCCGGACCGCCATGACAGTTGATCTCCAGGACGTCTTCTCCGGTATAGGACCCCGGGCCCGGCATATAACTGACCAGGACGTCGTCCAGCAGGCCTCCCCTTTTGTCTTTGATCCCGCCGTGATGCAGGACATAGGGTTTGAAGTCTGCAAAACCCGGTTTGGCCGAAGCAAAGAGCTTAAGGCCCAGGCCCCGGCTCTCCGGCCCGCTGATACGGATGATCCCTATTCCTCCCGGGCCGAGAGGCGTCGAGACAGCGGCTATGGTCTCAATCAGGATCGTCCTCCGGGCGCTTCTTTTTCGGAGAGATCAAGACCCGCTTCATCTTCCCTTCCCCGGTGCTTCGGGTCAGAACCTGATCATCGTTCTGGAGTTCCACATGGACCAGCCTGCGGTGATAGGAACTCAGGGGTTTTGTGGATTGCGTCTTGCCTGTCTCCTTGACTTTTTCCGCCAGAAAATGGGCGTTCTGCTTTTGAAATTCATCCTGCCGGCTCCGGTAGTCGCCGGCATCAAGCTGGACGTAAACCTTTTCCGGCCATTCTCTGGCCAGAACCCTGTTGATCAAATACTCAAAGGCGGCAATGTTCTGCCCGTCTTTGCCGATGATTAATCCTGAATTTTCGGGATCGTTGATGATCACATCGGCCCGACTGCCGTTGACCGTGACCTGGAGTTCAGGATTATCCGTTATCATCTCCAGCATCTTGCCGACAATATCCTTGATACGGCTTTCCAGGCCGCTGTCTGTGTCCTTCAGGCCGGCCTGAATGACCGTGTTTCGTCCGCCGAGGCCGAAGATTCCGGTCGAGCCGGAATCCAACACCTCCACGACCAGATCGTCTTCATCGCTATTGAAATAGGAACATGCTTTCTGGATGGCCGCGGCCACATCTTTATCTTCAAATCTTTTTACCTCATTCATAATGCCCTCATCTTGAACGTCGTGAATTCACTTCTCTTGCTAGCCGTTTTTCATTTTTTAATCAGACATTGCGCAGGGTATACCACTGCTGCAGGATGGAGATCATGTTATTGGCGAAAAAGTAAACCACCAGTCCGGATGGAAAATTCAGGAAAATAAATGTCAAAAACAACGGCATGATCATCATTATCTTGGCCTGGGTCGGATCGCCGGCTGTTGGCGAGAGTTTCTGCTGCAGGAACATGGACAAACCCATGATGACCGGGGTGACATACAGTGGGTCTTTGGCGGCCAGGTCGGCCAGCCAGACAATGTCCGTGAACGGAACATGGGAAATAAAGGGGGCGTGCCGAAGCTCCACCGAACCAAGGAGCGCTTCGTAAAGCCCGATAAAGACCGGGATCTGCAGAAGCATGGGCAGGCAGCCCCCGGCCGGGTTGACCTTGTAGGTCTTATAAAGCTGCATGAGCTCCTGATTCATTTTCGTGCGGTCATCCTTGTGCTTCTCCTTCAACTCCTTCATCATCGGCTGGATCTTCTTCATTTTTTCCATTGACTTGTAACTCTTGTGCGTCAAGGGCCAGAAAAGGATCTTGATGACCAGGGTCAGCAGGAGGATGGCCACACCGTAATTGCCCACAAAGCCGTAAAAAAACTTGAGCAACTGCACCAGAGGCTTGGCCACAATATTCAGGTATCCGTAGTAGATGGATTCTTCGAGGTCCTTGGGAATCGGGGCCAGGAGTGATTTTTTCTTGGGACCCAGAAAATAAATAGCACTGAGGTCCTGCCGCTGTCCGGGCTGAAGGTTCAGGTTCGTCTCCAGGGAAACCCTGTAGATTCCCTGCTCATAGACACCTTTGAGAAAGGCGTCCCCGGAGGTGGGCACCAGGGCCAGCAGAAAATAGTTGCTGTCTATTCCGGCCCATTTGACCGGCTTGGCCGGCTGGAGCCCCACACTCAGATCATCGGTGTCGTCTTCTCTTTCCAGACCGTTTTCTTCCTGATAATAGATCATGTTGGTCCGGTTGTACCTGTTCTCATTCTCCACCAGACCCTGACTGGCCATGGTCTGTCCCAGAAAACCGCTGGTCAGGCCCTGTGTCTTGTTGATGACCGACAACTCCTCGCTGATCTGGTAGGTATCGGCCTCGAAGATGAGCCTGCGCTCGAGGATCAAGCCATTAAGATTGCCCCGGAGGGTCAACTCGCCTCTTTCCATACCCTGCAGGTGAAGGTCCTTTCCTTCCAGAGACCACTTGCCCTGACTCCAGGTCGGTTTCAAATTCAAAAGGAGGCCCATGGGGGCCTTGGCCCGGGATTCGGGAGAGACCAGGTCGACAGGCGGGGAGTCTTCCTCGATGGTCTCGTCGTATTTTTTCAGGAGAAAATGCTCCAGGATTCCGCCCCGAGTGTTGATGACCGCTTGATAGAGCGGGGTATCCACAGTTATCCGCCGGCCTGTCTGTTCCTGAAATTCAGAGGCGGGAAGCGCACCGTGACTAGGCTGCTGGTCGACAGGCTGTTCTCCTCCCGTGGTCTGGTTGCCCATTTCGGCCGCAGGACCGGGAGCCTGCGACTGCTGCCTGACTTCTGTCCCGCTATTCTTCCCTGTCTGCACCGGTTGTTCCGGGGGAAACAGCAGGTTCCAGCCGACAAGAACGACCATGGTCAGGCCCAGGGCAAGCAAAATTCGCCAGTTATCATTCATTGTTTTCTATTTACTCCTCTTTGATCTCACTTTTCAGAGCGCCCTTTATCAGGGACGGGGTCGAATCCGGGTTGAGCCAGCGGGTGGCAGCGAACCAAACGCTTCAGAATCAGCAGTCCACCCATTAAAGGCCCATGGATTTTCAAAGCCTGCAGGGCATATTCTGAACAGCAGGGATGGAAACGGCAACTCGGGGGCAGAAAAGGAGAGACTGTCCATTGATAGACACGGATCAGCCAGATTAATGGTTGGTACATTATGGGAATTAACTCTTCAACTCATTACAAATCCTGGAGACAACCGGCGACAACTCTCGATCGACCTGGAAGTAGCTGAGCTTCCCGGGCAGGAGATGCTTCTTGGGAACAACGACGATATCCACATCCACATCCATATCGAGTCGATGTTGGTTCAATCGAAAAAATTCCTTTAGAATCCGCTTGACCCTGTTTCGTTTGACGGCCTTGCCGATCTTTTTGCTTACAGCTGTACCCACCCGCAATCCATGGGCCCGCATTCCTCGACAACTGACAAAAAGGATGAAATTTTTGGAAAAGTAGCGTCTTCCGTTCCGATAACAGGCGAGGAAATCCTGTCGCTTTTTGAGCCTGCGCTCACCGGGATAAGGGTACCCAGTCAATACTTGCTGCATAAGCTTTTGGGATCAGACGGCCAATCGCTTCCGTCCCTTGGCCCGTCTGCGTTTCAGCACGGCTCTGCCGCTTTTGGTTCGAGAGCGGACAAGAAACCCGTGCGTCCTCTTCCGGCTGATTTTGCTCGGCTGAAATGTTCTTTTCATAAGTATGCTCCTTTCTTTGAGTTGTGATCGAACCGTTACGAAAATGTCTCAGGCCGAGCGTTTTATAATAGAAATAAACAGGGAGCGGCCCGAGACAGCGACGTCTGTATTTTCTTTGCAAAAAAAGTATGTATTTACCTGCAAATCCATCCACAGTCAAGAGTCACTATCCGCTTGAAAATTTGAAAAATCAAGCTGCGTCCCGGGCCTCCGTCAACCAGCGATAGAACATGATCAAGGCTATCAGCTGGCCGACGAAAAGGACGACATCTCTGGCCAGAAACGCGTGCAGCATGACCAGAGACGCCCCGAAGGTCAGGCAAAGGACGTTTATCCGGAAGAACAGCCTCTTTCCTAATCTGTATTTGGTCCTTGACAGGCAGATAAGCGTCACAAAAACAAGCTGCAGAAAAGAACCGAGTACGATGGAAATCAGTTCGAGCCAGAACATAAGAATTATACTTGACAGGGAACAACATTCTTTGTATATTCTTCATTCAGCGATGCGGGGTGGAGCAGTACGGTAGCTCGTCGGGCTCATAACCCGAAGGTCCCTGGTTCAAATCCAGGCCCCGCTTCCAAAGATTTCAAGGGGTTGAGACCGACAAGGTTTCAACCCCTTCTGCGTTTGCCGCCTTGTTACTCACCAGCTGGCCGTCTGTTGCCGGACCTGGTATGGTGCACGGGCTTTTGTCTGCGGTCTGAACCTCGCCCCCTTCAACCGCAGGGAGCAGGGTGACGTGAGCTGTATCCGCCAAAACCCGATCT
>JAIPER010000265.1 GCA_021737115.1 Desulfohalobiaceae bacterium | reverse complement strand
TCTATCTCCAGACGAGTGTTGCCCATGTGACCGAAGCAAAGGTGCGTCTTCTCAAAGAGAGCAAAGTGCAACTGCGCTATTTGAAAATTGGACTGCAGTCGGCCAGCCCGAGAATCTGCGGGTCGATTTTCCACAGACCGTTCGACCCCCAGCTCTTCATCAGCAAATTGAGGCTGTTGGCCGAACATGACATTCCGGTCATGCTGGACATCATTTCAGACAATCCTTATGAAAAGCTCTCTGATAAGTACGAATCGGTGCAGTTTCTCTGGAGCATCATCAAGCAGGTCAAAGGGATCTCAAACCTGGATCAGCCCATACGCATGCATGACCACAAGCTGATGTTCTTCCCGGGATCACAGCTGTATGCCATGGCCAAAAGAGATGGATTGATATCGGACGACTACATACAACGCGTCCTGGCAGCGCGAAATACCATCCGCAGCCGCGAGAATGATGTCGACAATGAAGCCTTTGTGGTTGCACTGTTTAACCGGGCCCTGGCCAAAAACGGATTCTCCGGTCCGGCCGTCATGCTGCTTCGTCTTCTTCAGATAAAGCCGGTGTTTCAGGCCATGATCCGTTTCAATATCGTCAGAAACGTGCACCCGCTGCTGAGGCTGGGCCGAAAGGTTTATTCCTTAGGCAAGGCCGGAGCAAAAGATCACGCACCCGCCCGCACAGCCACCAACTGAGCAACGATACTAAGGCCGATTTCAGCCGGGGTCTCCGCCCCGATTTCCAATCCTACCGGACAGAAGACCCGGGCCAGATCCGCCTGGGTGAACCCATCTTCCAGCAAGGAGGAGTAAATGGTGTTTCTCTTGTTTTTACTGCCGATCATGCCGATGTAGCCGGCCGGGGTGGACAGGGCCTGGGCCAGTACGGTCCGGTCAAAGCTGTGCCCGCGGGTCAGGATGAGCAGAAAGCTGTTTGCATCGATGGCCAGACTGTCCAGGGCCGAGGTGAAGGAGTCGAGCACCCTGACCTCTTCGGCTTCGGGAAAACGCTCTCTGTTGGCGAATTCCTCGCGGTCGTCGAGGACGTGTACCCTGAAGTCGACCATATTGGCCAGGACAGCGGTCTGCTGGGCTACATGCCCGGCGCCGAACAGGTAGAGGGTTTTGCCCGAGGCTCGCAATTTCTCTGATTCTTCCCTGAACCTCCCTCTAGAGTTCTTGCTCGGGGAGATGTACTCCAGGCGGATACTGGTCTTGCCTCCGCAGATAAGATCCATCCCCTGGGCCACATCTCTTCTGGAGAGGTCGAAGTCCAATTCGCGTGTGTGCCCGGTTGAAAAGATCTCCTTTGCGGCCTGGATCGTCTTGGCTTCAACCAGCCCGCCCCCGATGGTCCCGATGATGGAGCCGTCGGCTCTGATCACCATCCTGGTCCCGGAAGTCCTGGGGGTGGATCCTGCGTGGCTGGAAATCGTGGCCAGGACGAGGCCTTCGCCCGCTTCCAGCAATTCCAGAATATTTTGTTCAATTGGTTGCATGGTTTTTCTATGTTTTAAAGGACTATATGTCAGGTCTGCCTCCGGTCGGGCAGACCGAACAGTTTGATCAAAAAAGAAACTTTGAGTCACCTCCTCCGTCATTCCGGCGGAGACCGGAATCCAGTCTGAAAATGTAAGAGCTGGACCCCGCCTACGCCGGGGTGACGGAGAAAGAAAAATCTAGTTTCATACGTGGCCTGCCAGAAGCAGGGCTGACCTCTGATGTCTGATATCTGTTCTCATTTCCCGAACGGACAGACCGGATAGCGGCAGTCCGGGCAGCTTGCACACAACCCGCCGTGGCCCATGGAAGCGATATCTTCCCGGGTGACGGACTCTCCGGCCAGGAGTCTGGGCACGATCAGATCAAAGACGCTGGCCCGGAAGTACATCACACAGCCGGGCAGGCCGACAATGGGAACGTCTCCAAGATAGGCCAGCATAAACATGGCCCCAGGCAGGATCGGGGCCCCGTATGTGACCACCCTGGCGCCGGTGGCCCGGATGGCGGCCGGGGTCCGATCATCAGGATCAACGGACATGCCGCCGGTAACGGCTATAAAATCGGCCCCCTCACGGATCAGGTCCGTTATGGCCTGGACGGTCAGTTCCTGATCATCGGAAACAGTGATCTGACGCATCACCGTGCTGCCCAGGCTTTCAAACTTGGCCTGCACAATCGGGGAGAACTGATCCTTGATTCGTCCATGATAGACCTCGCTGCCGGTGGTCACCAGCCCGACCCTGCAGGCGGTAAAAGGCTTGATTTCGATAACAGGGAAGTGTTGGCCGCAGATGGCCTCAACCTCTCTGATTCTCTCTTCTGCGATGACCAGAGGGATTATCCTGGTGCCTCCGCAGTTTTGATCCCCATGGACCTCCTGGTTGGTGTGCAGGGTGGCGAACATGATGTTCTCCTGTGTATTGATCCTGGTCAGCCCCTGGACATCTACCTTCAACAAGCCCTGACAGGTCGCCTTGAGATTGATCTTGCCCTCGACCGGCTCGGTCAGAACGAGTCCTTTCCCGACAGCCGCAGAGGCGATGCGCTTGGCGGCTTCGTTTTCATGGAGAAGCCCCTGTTCCAGTTCAAGGACATAGAGCTGTTCCTTGCCCAGGTCCAGCAGCATCGGGATATCTTCATCTTGAACCACATGGCCTTTTCGAAAGGCAGGGCCTTTGAAATCACCGGCGACAATCCGGGTGATGTCATGGCCGAGAACCATCCCGGCCGCATTTTCTGTGGGTATTGTTTTCATGGCCTTATGCCTCTTGCTATAATTTCAGGCGCTTAGCAGAAATTTCAAAACATCAAGTTGGTCTTTACGAAGCAAACTGCCCCGAAGGGGCCTCTTTTTCCGCGCAGGGTCGCGGAAAAAGCTTAGATATTTTTTGAAGTTTGTTTCGAATGTCATACTGATCCAATTTGGGTTTTTACAACAAAGACTGGAGACCCCAAGGCTCCAAGTCCAAATTTCACAAAAAGCTAAGTTGGATCAGTATAGCTTTGCCTCTGGCAAAGCTAACATATAATTACTTAATATACTTAAGAATATGGTCATGGTGTTGTGTAATTGGTTTGAAGACAACAATTGCCAGTTTGATCAAAAAAGAAACTTTGAGTCACCTCCTCCGTCATTCCGGCGAAGGCCGGAATCCAGACTGAAAAAATAAGAGCTGGACCCCGGCCTCCGCCGGGGTGACGGACAAAGAAAAATCAAGTTTCATGCGAGCTTCCGGTATAAGATCTTGACCCTTTCCAGGTCCTGCAGGTTGTTGACATTGATAAAGGATTCAAGTTCGGGATCGTATTGCTGCAAGGTCTGGTAAGAGATCTTTTTCAGTCGGATTCTGGAAAACAGATTTGAAATTTTCAGGCATTTTTGCTCCAGGAGGGTCTCGATGACCGGGAGACACGCCTTGGAATACACGGCGCACAGGGGTTCGAAATATTGCTCGGATGCAGGGACGACCACCTCGTCTTCCGGGGAAGTGGATTCGAGCAAGCAGTTCACGAGCTCCGGTTTTAACAGTGGCGCGTCGCAGGCAGTCAAAAAGACGTGGTTGTTTTGAGCCTGGACCAGGGCGGCGTGTACTCCGGCCAGAGAACTTCGAACTGTGTAGATATCGCTGACTACCTTGAATCCCATTCCCTGATAGAGGTCGGCGCTCTTGGTGACCAATATGATTTCAGAAACAAGGGGGCTGAGGATCTTTTGCAGCCTTTCCAGAAAAGATTCCTGTTTCAGGTGCAAAAAGCCTTTGTTGATTCCCCCCATCCTGGAATTGAGCCCGCCGCAAAGGATTGCCGCTGAAAATGGCATGTGGCGTGTTTGATGAAGTTCAGGATTCGACATTCTCCGTTCTTTGCTCCCTGTTTCGCGTACCTATAGGCTTTAAGAAAAAGTTTTTGGATTTATGCCAGATAACCAGCTCTTATTCTTTGCCTTAACAATCGAAAATCCCTCCGGGGCGTAGGCCCCTACGGGCCGGAGGCCAAAATCCAAAATTCTATAGTTCCGCGCCTGTCGACTGTTTCTCCAGGATTCTGGAGATGATATGTCCGGCATCAAGGAGTTTTTCTCTGGCCCTGTCCAGCACCTTTTCATTCAACTGAGAGCTGAAGCCGACAATCCACAGACCGGCCGTGATCCTGCCGTTCTGCTTGATAGGGACGGCCACTGCCCGGACACCGGGGAGGTACTCTTCATTATCTAGAGCATAGCCTTGTTTCTTTGCTTTTTCTACTTCCGCCCTGTATTTGTCAAGGTCACAGATAGACTTATCGGTGAATTTGGGTGGCCTGTTTTCTTTAAGGAACTGCTTGAGCTGGGCCTGGTTCAGATCGGAGAGAAAAATTTTCCCGATGGCCCCGGCCAACAATGGAATACTGTTCCCGATCCGGGCGCTGATGCGCATCTCTTTCGGACCTTGAACGCATTCCTGAATGACGACCTTGTCCGCATTTTTCAGGCCGAGAAAGACGCTTTCATTGATGTGTTCAGCCAGATAGTCCATAAAAGGCCTGGCCGTGTCTTTGATCTGAGCCTTCGAAGCGGGTTGTTGCAGTAGGTTCTGGAAGTGGGAAGTGAAGGCGAATCCTCCCGTGTCGGTCTTTTGCAGCCATTTCCCTTCCATCAGAGAATGGAGGATGCCGTGGAGCGAGCTCTTGCTCAGGTCAAGCTCTCGGGCAAGGAGGCTCAAGCGAGGTGCTCGTGGAGATTGAGAAATAAATTCAATTACTTTTATGGCTCTTGTTATAGCCGGTGGTTTGTATTGATAGCTCATTTGTTCAGTATAGTTGCTAATCTTAAAAATGCAATGATAATTTTTTTCGCATAATGTCAATAACATATAGAAGTATATTGATGTATTGACATTTATCAGATCCATGGGTATGATTATTCATCCATTCAAATGAACAAAAGGAGTGCGGAGATGCTTTTACCACGATTTGAATACGATGAGCCGAAAAGCGTTGCAGAGGCGTGTGATCTGCTGGCTGAATTTGGCAACGAGGCCAGATGTCTTGCCGGGGGCACCGATCTTATGGTCAATATGAAAAAAGGGGTCTTGTCTCCCAGGCATGTTGTTTCCCTGGCCAGGATCGAAGCTTTGAAAAAGCTCGAGATCCTGGGGGGCGCCTTCAAGATCGGCGCCACTGCTACAGTGGCCGATCTTGGGGAGGCTCAGCAGATTCGGGAGAATGCCTCTGCCCTCGGATCCGGGGCCAGGGCCCTGGGGTCGCCGTTGATCAGGAATCTGGCGACAATTGGCGGGAACATCAGTTCGGCCCGTCCCGCGGGAGACTTGCTGCCCTCGCTCCTGGTTTACGGGGCACGTGTCGTTTTAAGGAGCAAGCAGGGAGAGCGAACGCTGGCCCTCAAGGAATTTTTTCAGGGTCCGGGCCAGACCTTGATGCGTCCGGATGAGGTCTTGACAGAGATTGAGTTTGAAACGGTCGGACCAGGGGCCGGGGCGGGGTATCTCAACCTTGGTATCCGCAAGGTCCAGGACATCAATGTCATCAACGGGGCCTCCTTTATCGCCCTCGATCCCAAAGACCAAACGATT
>JAIPER010000264.1 GCA_021737115.1 Desulfohalobiaceae bacterium | reverse complement strand
CCACCAGTCGTTTGGCCTTTTCCATGACCATTTCCGCCACCTGGACATGCCGGTTCGGCGGTTCGTCAAAGGTGGAGCTGACGACCTCTCCGGTCACGGTTCGTTCCATGTCGGTCACCTCCTCCGGCCGTTCGTCGATGAGGAGCACGATCAAATAGGCATCAGGATGGTTGCTCATGATGGAATTGGCAATGGTCTGCAGGAGCATGGTCTTCCCGGTCCGGGGAGGGGCGACGATGAGACCCCGCTGACCTTTGCCGATGGGGGTCAGAAGGTCCAGGACCCGGGAAGAGTAGTTCGTGGAGCCGGTTTCCAGGGTGAACTTTTCTTCCGGGTACAATGGAGTTAAGTTATCGAAAAGGACCAGCTTTTTGGAATCCTCAGGGCTGTTGTAGCCCACCTCTTCAACCCGGAGCAGGGCAAAGTAGCGTTCCCCTTCCTTGGGAGGCCTGACCTGTCCGGAAACCACATCTCCCTTGCGGATTCCAAACCTTCTGATCTGGGACGGGGAAACGTAGATATCATCCGGCCCGGGCATATAATTATACATGGGCGAACGTAAAAACCCAAAGCCGTCGGGCAGGATCTCCAGTACCCCTTCCCCGTAGATATTCCCGTTTTGCGAAGCGCAGCTCTGGAGTATGGAAAAAATCAACTCCTGTTTTCGCAAGTTACTGGGATTTTCGACGTTATACTCCGTGGCCAGCTCCATCAGTTCCTGCATGCTCTTTTGCTTCAATTCGTAGACATTCATAGCAGCTTACTCCGTCATGAATCCTTTGTTAAAATATCTGAAAAAATTTCTTCTATCTCCTGTCGAATTGCATCCTGTTCCCGGTTCAGGGTATAGGCAAGTTCCATGGTGATCAGCCCCATGGCTTGTTCCATCAGCCTGCCTTCACCAAAGGACAGATCTTTATCCTGGGAAATAAGCATCAGTTCCTTGAGGACATAGGCTACATCCGCCAGGTCGCCTGTTTTGAGCTTGTCTGAATACTCCCGGTATCTCCGATTCCAGTTCTGACCCGCATAGCCTTTGAAATCCGACCAGTCTCGCAAATACTCGAATATCTGCCGGCCATATTCTGGAGCACAGACTTTGCGCAGGCCGACATTGTCGGCATTGTCCACTGGGATCAGAAGAGTACCGTTGTTGCTCAGGATGCGGATCTTGTAGAACTGGGTCAGCAATCCGCCCATTTCCTTGCCCTGAATGTCCTCAACCTTGCCCACTCCCTGGGCCGGATACACCACGAGTTCATCTATTTCAAACACAGCACAGCCTCCTGACGAGAATTATGTTCCAAACCCGATGAAAATTTGAACCGTGCGGATTTAGAAGCAGTTATGGAGAAGCGCATCCGTCATCGCTTCCGAATCAGGATATCCGGAAACCCGGGATCAGTTACCGGCAACAGGCTAAACATTATTTCAAGGTCCTCGAATGGATGGTTTCCACAGCCTTCTGAAAGCCCTCGCGACGAAAAATCAAGATACCCTGGACAGCCTCGGAAAGAATATTCGGCAGGGACCCGGCCTCGGATTCTTCAAAAGGGGACAAGACATGGTCGACCACTTCGACCCCGGGCCCGGGACGGCCTATCCCCACTCTGAGTCTGTAAAAATCCCTGCTCCCGATCTCGCCGGCAACGGATCGCAGTCCGTTATGCCCGGCCAGGCCGCCGCCAAATTTTAAACGCAAGCTCCCAAAGGGCAAATCCAGATCGTCGTGGATCACCAGAAGCTGCTCCGGCTTGAACCGATATTTTATA
Organism: Desulfohalobiaceae bacterium; assembly: GCA_021737115.1. Taxonomy (GTDB): domain Bacteria; phylum Desulfobacterota; class Desulfovibrionia; order Desulfovibrionales; family Desulfothermaceae; genus JAABTT01. Next base: position 3,822 of record JAIPER010000264.1, on the reverse strand, counting down.
CAGACGGCGTTAACCGCGAGACCGCTTCGATTCATGTAAGTCCAGGGCCGGCACAGGACCCAGCTGTCCCGATCATCTTCGATATCCCAGCTGAACAGCTCAAAGGCCTTGGTATCCAGGTTGATCCGCCGCACGGCGCCGTAACGGCTTTCCCGGGCGGCCATCAGTTCATTAAGTACTGAAGAACCGATGTTGTGTCTGGTTCTGGCATATTTTCGGCCCGGGTTTCCAAGGCCGACCACAAGACCGGCTGATTCTGATCGTCTCATGTCAGCTTTGCCTCTGGCAAATCTGACACATATCTATTGAAATTTTTTGACACTTTACTGAAATTTGAGTCATTAATACCCTCTTTTCAAACCTGGAAACAGAGTTCTCTTGCGCGACCGCGCAGGGAGATTCTCAGGTTTTCTCAGGTTCGCGAAATGGGGGAAACCGGACCGCGTCCCAGGCGTTTTTGTTCACGCCACCTGTCCTGTTCAAGAGAATGACAAAAGAAGCTGAAAGGCTAGGGTCCATCTCGAAAACTGATGTCCAATCCCGGGATTCTGTTATGATCTGCGATCAAAGGGGAAACTGTAAGAAAAGGGAGGAGAAGAAGCCCGGACTGTCGGTCATTTTCCGGCAGTCCGGGATTTTTTTCAAGTATGTCTGGTTTCTTCAAAACAGGATTTTCCAGGATATTATTCCTCAGAAGTCGTACCGGAAGCACCTTCTGCGGTTTCACCTTCTTCACCAGGCCCGGACTCTTCAGCTTCAGCGGCCTCGAGCTCTTCTTCCTCGAGGGTTTTTTCCGGAGGCGAAACCCCGACCACGGCAAAGCCTTCCTCACTTTCCTTTAAGGTCACTCCCTCGGGGAGAACGACATCCTCGACCAGAATCGAATCGTTGATATCCAGTTCTGAGACATCTATCAGTATCTGATCCGGAATGACCGATGGGAGACAACTGACTCGAATGGTGTCCCGGTAAAAGGTGACGATACCCCCGGCAGCCACTCCCTTGGACTCACCGGTCACTTCCAGGCCGACATCGACTTCCATTTCCTGCTTCAGATCCACCCCATAGAAATCGACATGGAGCATCAAATCTTTGGCCGGGTGTTTCTGAATGTCCCAGATAAGGACCGGTTTGTTGACCTGTTCGGGTCCGTCCTGAATGGCCAGATCGACGATATTGCTTTTATGGGCTCTGGCAAAGACCTTTTCCAATTCGCCGTAGATCACCTGAACTTGAATGTTTTCACCATTTTTCGTGTAATAGACTCCGGGGACATATCCGCTGTGCCGCAAACGGCTCATGACATTCTTCCCGGTTCCCGTCCGTTTTTCGACTCGCAGGCTATATTGTTCAGCCATTGCTCATCACTCCTTATTCCATTAAATTTTTGAAAACAACCCGCTGATGGAGGTCTCCTGATTGATGTTTCGTATTGCCTCCGCAAACAGTTCAGCCACTGAAATGACCTCTACTTTCGGGCACAGTTCGGCTTCAGGAGTCAGAGGGATGGTGTCTGTGACTAAGACCTTGTTTAACTTTGAGTTGTTGATCCGTTCAATCGCCGGTCCGGAGAGCACCGGATGGGTCGCGCAGCCGTAGACAGACTGCACTCCTTTTTCAAACAGGGCATTGGCGGCCGCAACAAGGGTTCCGGCGGTGTCGATCATGTCGTCGACAATAACCGCCGTCTTGCCCTCGACCTGGCCAATGATGTGCATGGCCGTGGCCTGATTGGGCTTGTCCCGGCGTTTATCAACAATAGCCAAACCGGCATTGAGCAATTTGGCAAAGGCCCTGGCCCGTTCCGTACCGCCGGCGTCGGGAGAGACCAGGACCAGATCGTTTTTCATTTTCCGCAGGTAATCCAGAAGCACCTTGGACGCGAAGAGATTATCCACTGGCTTGTCGAAAAAACCCTGAATCTGTCCTGCATGCAGATCAATGGTCAAGAGTCTGTCCGCCCCGGCCACAGACAGAAAATCGGCAACCATCTTCGCGCTGATGGGAACCCTGGGCACGACTTTCCTGTCCTGACGGGCGTATCCGTAATAGGGCACCACGGCGGTAATTCGCCTGGCGCTTGCCCTCTTCAAGGCGTCCAGCATGAGGCAGATCTCCATCAGAGAGTTATTCACGGGCCGGCAGGTGGACTGAATAACAAAGACATCGTCACCACGGACATTGGCCCCGATTTCGACCCGTATCTCCCCATCGCTGAAAGGCTGGGCAATGGCCGGAGTGAGTTCACAGTCCAGATTCCTGGCGATGGCCTTGGCCAGTTGCGGGTTGGCCGTACCGGTAATCAATTTGAGATTTCCAAAACTGTTCATCCGTTCTCTATCCTTTTTCTCTGGTGCGTGAGGTTATCAGGCTGACTGCCGCTGAGAACCCGAGGAGACCATTCTTGAATCGAAATGCATTCAATCAGGACACTAGGGCAGCATTGAGCGAAGTGCAGAAGATATCTCTCTATTGAACCTCTGGCAGTTTGCATCTTGGAATAATCATTCACTTCCAACTAGTTTCGTGCAATCAGGAACTGAAAGGAAGACTCCAGGTAGGATTGGACTCTACGGTTTTTTTGATATTTTTTTCTGGCTTGTTACTTTGGATCTGGCTGGGGTGGAAGGATTCGAACCTCCGAGTCACGGGACCAAAACCCGTTGCCTTACCGCTTGGCTACACCCCAATCCTGTTGATAATAAGAAATACCGTTGGCGGACAACCAGGAACAGGCTTGTGACAAACACCGTTTCGAACGGAAGAGGGAGACAATGCTCGCCCCTGAGCCGCTGAGGACCACTGCCTCAGCACCTGTCTTCAAGAGTGTTTCTTTGAGAGAGCGTAATTGTGGTATGTCGGCAAAAACGAGTTGCTCAAAATCGTTATACAATAAAAAGCCTGTAAAGCAGAGATATTTCCTAAACCGGTTTGCCTTGGCTGTCAAGTCTTTTTGTGAATACGGCCCGGATAAACGATCGTCCCACATTTTATATGCTCTTTTGGTGGAGACACGACAGTCAGGACAGACCAGGAGAAGAAAAAACCGGCTGAGATCTAAAGATACAGGCTCGACCTTCTCGCCGGCCCCCCTGACCAGGGCCGGCTTGTTGTACAAGAAAAAAGGAATGTCCGAACCGATCTGCCGGGACAGCTCCGTAAGATCTTTCAGGGAAAGCCTCCGGTCTTCAGGCTGTAAGTTGTTTAAATAATGTAAAAAAATTGCAGCGTCAGAACTGCCTCCGCCTAATCCGGAACCGTACGGAATCCCCTTCTGCAAATGGACCTTGATATCAAGCCAGGCTCCGGTCTGTTCCCCGAACAGCCTGTAAGCGGCGTGCAGGATATTCTCCTTCGTTTCCAAATCCTTTTCAGAACAGGTAAGAATCAGTCCGCTTCCCGGGTCGGCCGATTCCAGGGTCAGGCTGTCTCTGGGATTGCCCAGAGGAAGAAAGATAGATTCCAGGTCGTGCAGGGAATCGTCCCGCTTCCGGACAATCCTCAAATAGATGTTGACTTTGCAGCCTGCCTGCAGTCTGGTCGGTTTGGACAAGATTGTTTACCAACCTACTTATTTTTTATTTTAGACACTTACTTCAGAGCTCTTTGCCAACTTCTAAAATCTGTTGGAAGGAGTGGACGTTTTTACTTTTGTTCACTTTTCAAAGAATTATACCGCGCCCGTTCGAAGACTCACTTGAGTCACAGAGCTATCAGAGAGCAAAGAGGGAGAAGAGGGTTTTTTGACCGTGTCGGAGAAAGGCAGGACACGATCAAAAGGGCTCAGCCCTGCGGGCAATGAAGCAACCCGTTCGCCGAAGG